>JAUVET010000011.1 GCA_030594665.1 Methanosarcinaceae archaeon | reverse complement strand
TAACAAAGTCTGCTACGATGTCATAGACAATGTCTGATATATTTTGATTGGCATCTGTTATAACTAAAATATCGATATCACTGTCATCGGTATCAATACCTTTGGCAACTGATCCGTACAATGTTATTGAAACTATATTTTTACCGGATCGTTTTAGAATTTCATCTGAAAACTTTTTTGCGATATTTTTTCGATCCATAATGATCACCAATTTTATTTCTACCTACTGTCAAACATAAAGCAATCTTCCTTTCGGTGTTTGAATCGATTTTCCCAGTTCTTTCATGATTTCAATCCATTCCATGATAATATTTAATATCTGTTTGTATTAAGCAGTTGTGTTGAATTATTCACTCAAAACTTCGCCCCACATTCATTGCAAAACTTCTCATTTGTATTTGCATCCATTCCACAATTAATGCACTTGTTTATACCTACTATGACTGTACAGGTTTACAAAAGATTGTCATCTGTTTTTAATGAATTATTTTCTTAAATTCTTCTATATTTGAAACATTTTGTAATCTATGAATCATCCTGTGACAATTTGCACATAGAACTGTCATATCATTTTTTGGAGATACTTTTGAATTTTCATTCAAAACGGTAAAAGGAATTAGGTGATGAGCTTCGATGTAATTTGTGCCAATTTCACCATACTTTTTTATAAAATTAAAACCACATGCGGTGCAAGTATATCCATGAATCTCCTTCGTTCTCTTCGATATATTTGAATTTCTTTCAACAAGTTTATGGTAACGTAATTTTTTCTTTTCTTCAAAACTTTCATCTGATATACATTGTTCATCTTCTTCGATACTAAAAAAATCGTGTAAGTTATTTTCATTATCCGTTTCTTTTTCTATAACAAATGCATTTCCTAATGTCAAGTGATTTGTGCTAAAAGGTATCAGTTTATTTTCTGAATTGCTGTAAAATTCAAAATCGAATGTTGGAAACACATAAAATCTATTTTCGATAAGTTTTCCACTAAATGGCGTTTCCAATTTCTTCAAATCACTGATTAATAACCAAGTGCCATACCAATCATCCAAATATATTTTTCTAAAATCGGGCACGTACTTTTCAAGATTCCTTTTTTTAATATCCTCGGTATTCAAAATAGAAGTTGCTTCAAATTTCCAATTTATTGATTTATCTTTTGTAGAATAGAAATATCCAGTTTTACTAATTTTAACCATTTTTCCATTAATGTTTGTGGAAACCCCAAGGTTTTTTAATAATTCGGGGTGCATCTTATTAATAAAATCTATCATGCCAAGTTTTGCATGACCTTTTTTAATCGATTTTTTAATACCACTCGGCGATAAACCCCATGCCCAAAAAACACTTTTGTGTTCATCGAAATGATCATAGGTTGGATACATTTCTCCGACTTCAGCCCCTCCTCGGTACTTACCATTTACAACATTTTCGGGTTTCACAGGAATTATTAACGTATAAACTTCTTCGGACTCATTATACATATTTGTTCACCAACAGTACTTTGGTATTCAATTAACAATATTTGAATGTATTGAATAGGGATTGAGAGTCGGCGTTCAACTCCCCCCCATTTTACCTATAAAGAAGTATAATTGCTCGATTTCCTCTATAAATTTGTTATTGCCCTTCTTTAGTGCAACCATTTGAAAGCACTTGAACTTCTTATCAGATCAGATCTTCCCACAGAAAAAAAAGCAATGAGTCTCTGTGATCGATTTTCTTTGCCATGTTTCGTTTCATCCAGAATATATTAAAAAGTCTCAAAGTTCTCAAGATGATCAAAGAACGGCATGTTTTTCGTGCCAAAAAAGCACGAAAATATCTCGTAAGGGACTAATACTAATATCTACTACTAAAACTATAGTTACAAATATTATTATTGAATTGATACATAATAGGAATTAAGGAGTGAGATCATGGCATCTATATTGATAAGTTCATCCGAGAAATATTCTGGAAAGAGTGCTTTATGCATAGGGCTTGGGATGATACTAAAAAGAAGGGGTTACACTGTTGGGTACATGAAGCCTATCGGGAACCTGCTGGTAGATGTAAACGGTATACTCGCAGATGAGGATGCAGAGGAGATGCGCAGGATTTTCGGGCTGACCGATCCAATCAAATCCATTACACCAATTCTTTTGACAGAAACCCTCACCCATGATGCTCTTATGGGGATTGAGAAGAAACTTGACAAGACGTTGAATGATGCATTTTCTACTGTATCGGAAGGAAAAGACGTGGTGCTAATTGAGGGTGCCGGAGGCATTGGTGGCGGTGCGATGTACAATCTATCCGACCCGGAGGTTGCTTCAAAATTGAACACACACATTTTACTTATCACCAGATATGATTCGGTGTTTGCGATTGACCGCATCCTTTGTGATTTTAAGACTATCGATAATGTAGATATAATTTCCGGCGTGATATTGAACGATGTCCCGGAAAGCGAATATGAAAAAGTGACTGAACTTGTGGTTCCGTTTTTGGAAAACAGGGGCATAACCGTATTTGGTGTTATACCACAGGATGCAACCCTTCGTTCTGTGATGATCTCCGATATAGTCGAAGATCTACATGGTGAAGTTCTCGTAGGTGCCGATAATCTTGAAAATCTGGTCGAACACTATTTTGTTGGGGCAATGGAAGTAAATTCTGCAATTAAATATTTCAGACGGGCGCCCAACAGTGCAGTCATCACAGGCGGGGACCGTTCCGATATCCAGTTGGCAGCGATCGAGGCAAAGGTAAAATGCTTGATCCTGACCGGGAACTTACGTCCAAGTGAAGCTGTACTTGGCAGTGCGGAACATGCGGATATTCCGGTTGTACTTGTGCGGGGAGACACGATGAGCACGATCGAGAGAGTTGAGCACCTGATCGGGAGAGCGCGCATAAAACAGGACCGGAAACTTAATAGGATCGTGGAATTGATCGAGGACAACGTTGATGTGGATTCACTTGAAAAAGTGATAGGACTTTGATAAATTTTTAACTCTAATTCTAACTTTAAAGTTAAAACCACATGCATAAATATAATCCCAGATAATATATAGTAGATTTGTAATAGTAATGTAGGTCAATATTATAATCATTGTATTAATCTAATTGAAGTTGCATTGAATATTGTGCTGAGGGATATATTGATTACCAAAGATTTTCTCACAATTGATGATTTTGACATAGATGACGCAACAATTCTCGTGCGTGTTGATCTGAATTCCCCGATGGACCCTGATGGCAATATTCTTGATGATATGAGGATAAGGAGTCACCTGATCACGTTGAAGGATCTTGAAAATTCTAAGGTTGTATTGCTCGCACACCAGAGCAGACCCGGGAAAAATGATTTCACTACAATGAAGGCACATGCTTTGCGTATGTCAAGCTATCTTGGACGTGGGGTAAAATATGTGGATGATATTTTCGGATCACATGCAAGGTCGAGCATCTCATCGATGAGGAAAGGAGATGTTATTCTCCTTGAAAACGTGAGGTTCTATTCAGAGGAGACCCTTAAAAGAACTGCACCTGAACATGCACAAACTCATATGGTGCGGCAGTTATCCCCGCTTTTTGATATATTCCTAAATGATGCATTTGCAGTATCACATCGGGCACAGTTGTCGATTCTTGGATTTACTGAAACACTTCCAAGTGGCGCTGGCAGGGTGATGGAAAAAGAGGTAATTTCACTTGACAGAGGTATAAAAGGCGGCGGCGCTCCCTGTATATTCGTTCTTGGCGGAGCGAAGGTCGATGATTCGCTTAAAGTTGCTGAAAATGTTTTGTCAAATGGGAATGCGGACAGGGTGTTGCTTACAGGAATTGTTGGCAATGTGATGCTTTCGGCATCGGGTGTGGATATTGGCAAAGTTAATATGGATTTTATTGAATCACAGGGATATACTGATCTTATTGAAAAAGGAAAAGAACTGATCGATAAATTCAACGGCAAGATCGAGTTACCGGTGGATGTTGCATTAAATGACAATGGTGATCGAATTGAAGTTCCTGTGGATGAACTTTCAATAAATGATCTACCTGTTAATGATATTGGACTTGAAACAATTGTTGCATTTACAAAAGAGATCGAAAATGCAAAAACTGTTGTTTTAAATGGACCTGCCGGTGTTTCCGAGATCGATGCATTTGCACTTGGTACACATGAGATCATCAGATCTGCGGCAAGGTCGGAATTTTCAATTATCGGAGGTGGGCACATATCCGCAGAGGTCATTAATATGGGACTTGAGAACAGTTTTTCTCATCTGAGTACTGGCGGTGGAGCATGCATTGATTATCTTGCAGGGGAAAAACTTCCCGGTATTGAGGCATTAAAGGATGCTGCACTGCGATATAAGAGATTAACGCATTGAGACTTAAATTACGCTCACTTCAATGACTATCACTTTAATCATTGATACTTCAATTATATCTATTCGCAGGGAAAAAGTATGATGCTAACAAATAATGAAGGTGTTATGGCAATTCATCTGGCACGGGATACAATAGAGACTTTTTTGGATAAAGGTGCAGTTATTAAATTATCGGATGTTGACCTGCCGGACATTTTCAACAAAAAACGTGGCGTGTTCGTTACATTAACAAAACAAGGAATGCTGCGCGGCTGTATTGGATATCCATATCCTAATTCATCACTTGGAAATGCAATAATTGATTCTTCAATATCCGCAGCTGCAAGGGATCCGAGATTTTCACCGGTAAGATCTCATGAAATGGACGATATTGCGGTAGAGGTCACTGTGCTCACACAACCAACGCTTATTGATGTATCTCCGCAGGAACTTCCGGATATGATCGAGATTGGCAGGCATGGATTGATTGTTAAGAAGGGGTACAATCAGGGATTGTTGCTTCCTCAAGTGGCACCGGAAAACGATTTTGATGAGGTTGAGTTTTTAGAACACACATGTTTGAAAGCCGGATTATCACCTGATGCATGGCAAAAGGGTGCAGAGGTGTATTTTTTTGAAGGTCAGATATTTAAGGAAAGTGTTCCAC
Organism: Methanosarcinaceae archaeon; assembly: GCA_030594665.1. The sequence goes on along the minus strand of JAUVET010000011.1, from coordinate 8,595 downwards.
GTGGGGATGTGATCGAAGAGAATTTCATGAAATGCGGTGATTGAAATATCATTTACCCATCAGCAGGTTCAATATGCACTACCACATCACTTACACCCTCAAAATAATCCTTTAGGCGTTTTTCAACATCATGTGCAAGTGCATGTGCCTTGTCTGTATGCATATCGGGGCGAACCTTTACGTGAAGGTCAATGTGGATATTATTCAAATTGCCGCGTGTTCGTATCTTGTGACACTCGATTACGCCTTTTATTTCTTCGACAACATCGCAGATGGATTCCTCATCAATACGGGAAACATCACACAATGTGTGGGAACTTTGCCGTATGATCAAAATGCCTGCGCGGACAATGACTATTGCAATGATGAGTGCAATAAGCGGGTCAATTATGGGATATCCAATTTTAATCGCAACCAGACCCAATATCACAGATAGTGATACGTAGATGTCGCTTTTTGTGTGTATTGCATCTGTGATAAGTATCTCACTGTTCAACTCCACTCCTTTTTTATGTTCATAGGTTGTAACAAAAAGATTTATCCCGGTTGTAACAACCATGACGATAAAGCTCATTGAGGTTATGTATGGTTGTGACCCTGTTATGAACCTGTCAATTGAACTTTGCAGTATTTCGAATCCTACAAACAGTAGGAGGATTGCAATGGCTATTGATGCCATTGTTTCATATTTCTGATGTCCGTAGGGATGTTCTTTGTCAGGTGGTTTTGATGCGATCCGGATACCGATTATGCCGATTATGTTTGACACGCCATCAAAAAGTGAGTGATATCCGTCAGCCTGCATGCTGAGCGTATTTGAAATTAGACCATATGCGATCTTGGATACGGCAACAAAAAGATTCAATAAAAGGATGATGATCAATATTTTACGTACTTTATCGAATCGGTTTGTCATTACATTTCTCTTTAATACAATCGATTGAATGCAATATAAAATATTCTATATATAGAGAAAATCCAATTAGCCTTTCGACTTAAAAATTTACCCTTTTTTTGGAATAGCCTGTCACTAGAAAATAATTCATAGCACTACCGACAGGTAAAAACATGTAACAATGTGCCCACCTGATGACAGAAAATACTACCACATGGGTGGAATATCCTGTTGTACGAAATTGAGAGGTTAAAGATAATTTTGCTATATTTTTATTGAGGATCTGATGCATGTCAAATTAGAAGTGGGAGTTTTGGGGCAATTGGATATTATCTGGAGATTGAATCCACAACAGCGAAATGTATATAATACGATAAAACAATAATTTTAAATATTGATAATTATAGAGGTAAGAAACATGATGAATATAAAACGGCTTTCTGTTTTGGTATTACTAACATTTGTAGTATCCAGTTGTTTTGCTTTACCCGTCTCAGCGATAACAGAAGATGAATTTGAAACGTATTTGCTTGTTGAATATAATGCTTTTATTAGTTCAAACCCGGATGTGCCATTTGTCAAATCGATATTTGGTGAACAGGTAATCCACATCCTCATCACAAAAACAAATGGGGATATTGAATTTTCAGTAGTCACAGATGAAGATGCATATATCACTGAAATAAAAAGTGGTGCACCTGAAAATCCAACACTTCTGGTTACGTCAAATGAGGAAACAGTAAACAATATTTTAAATTCGGATGATCCTGCATCTGAAGCTATGAATGCTCTCAATAATGGGGACATTGATTACAAGGGTGTTGGAATTAAAAATAAGATCGTAGTCGGAGTTACAAAAATCGCTCAGTTTTTTGCAAATCTTCTGGGATTGACTTAGTGAATGGAATAAAGCAAATATATCCATTTTTCTTTTTTTGATCACAAATTATTTATTTGCGACGAGTTATAGCATTTTCTAACATCAAAAAACCGCAACAAAAACCGGCACCTGATACTTGAAATTATCCTTCCGTATATTTTATCTAAAAATCTGCCTCCCACCAGCGCACCAACAGGTGTCACCAATGTTATCAACAACAAGTGGATTAAAACGATATTAGGACAATATATCATAGGTTGCATAATAAAATGAGGTGAATCATATAGTCAAGATCGCGATTACAGGAAAAGGGGGTGTGGGTAAAACCACATTTTCCGGAACTCTTGCAAGGATACTTGCGCGGGATGGATTCGATGTACTTGCAATCGATGCCGATGCGGATATGAATCTCGCTTCTTCCCTTGGCATTGATCATCCCCCGCGCCCGCTTACTGATTATAAGGAGATGATCGATGAGCGTGCGGGAGGCGAAGGCGGTGTTTTTAAGTTGAATCCGAAAGTAGACGATATTGTCGATAATTTCGGGGTCGTTGGTCCTGATGGTGTCAAGATGCTTGTCATGGGTACGATAGAGAACGGCGGTAGCGGTTGCATGTGTCCTGCCTCTGCATTTTTGCGCGCGCTTTTGCGTCATGTTGTGCTTAAGGATAACTGCGCTGTGATACTTGATATGGAGGCGGGGATCGAGCATCTTGGACGCGGCACAACTCGTGGTATTGACCTGATGATCATTGTTGTAGAACCAGGCATGCGTTCGATCGAGACTGCGGCCCGGATCAAGGATCTTGCAAGTGGTATCGGGATAGAACATCTTGCTGCGGTTGTCAATAAAAGTTCGTCAGAATCAGTTTTGGCACATCTTGGTAAATTGGGAATACCAGTGTTGGGTGAGATCAATTATGATCCTGAACTTGTCCGTGCTGATCTGGAAGGGTTGGCTCCGATCGATGTTGGTGGTGTGGCTGTTGAATCCATAGGGCTTATCAAAGATAGGGTGTTGGAGATGGTCAATAACTTCAGTAACAATTCATGACGTATTGTATTAATGCTGGAAGTTTTAGCACATTTAAAACTATTTAAGAGAATCATGCAATGTGTTTTTTCACATCATCCTAACAGCCACTTCCACACAGGCATCACCACTATCTTTTTACCCTTGTATGTATCTTCAAATTCCTCATCTTCTGTCAGGATCAAACCTTCATCAAGGTTGTACATGGTCAGGGCTTCCAGTAACCCCTCATATTCTCTTTTTTTGGTTCCTTCCAAACTGGCAGTGACCTGGATCGCACCTGTTATCACATTATATTCCCGTATAATGAAGTCACACTCGTGATTATCCCTGTGGTAATAGATGTCCTTGTTCCTTCTTTTAAGTTCGATAAAGACAAGGTTTTCCAGCAGTTTTCCAAAATCTCTTGAAAACTTGAATGATGTTGCATTGATCAGGGCGGTGTCAATTGCATACACTTTTCTGGGAGAATATATCTGTTTTTTGACAGAATAATCATATCTTGGTACGGAAAACACAAGGTATGAGTTCTCCAAATATCCGATGTAATTCTTCACGGTATTTATGCTTACGCCCAGCATGACACGTAGTTTGTTGTAGCTGATCTCGCTTCCGTAATTTGAGAAAAGGTAAAAGGATAGTTCTTTCAGTGTCTTTTCATCGTTGAGGCTATATCTTGCAAAAATATCTTTGTACAATATATTATCATACAAGGTTTTGAGTATCAGTTCATTGTCATATTTCAGGTATTCCGGTATGCCGCCGTGTTGCAGATAATCACTGAAGTGCTTCTTTATTGCTGCCCTGTCTTCGACCAACAAAATATCGGGAACATTGATGCCATGAAAATCGAGGAATTCATTGAATGAGAATGGAAATAATTCCACACCTATATAGCGACCTGTTAGTCTGGTCCCCAGTTCCTTGCTAAGCATTGAGGAATTTGAACCTGTTATTACGAACTTAAATCCCCGATCGTGCATCCTTCTTACAAATAATTCCCAACCCTTGACATTCTGGATCTCATCGAAGAAAAATATCTTGCACTTTCCCATAAGTTCAACAAAGGTCTCATACAGTAGATTGAAATCAGAAGCCGTAAAACCTATCAGACGTTCATCTTCAAAATTAAAATAATAGATGGTCTCGCCATTGAAACAATATGTATGAATTTCTTTAAGCAATGTGCTTTTGCCGGATCTTCTAAGCCCTGATATAATTAGTACATGTGGCAGTTCCAGATATTGTGCAATGTTTTCAAGTGCATATCTTTTCACAAAGTCATCGTCACTTTCAAACTCTTTTTTTTGTTCCATTACCAGTTCTTTTAGTATTCTTGGGTCCATTATCACATTGTTTGAATTGTTTGTTTATATACCTTTTCATTTCAACTGCAAACTATTGCGTGAAATCTTTCATTCTAAATGAAATGTATGGTGAAATATGTGGAATATATCATCAAACGTTGCAGTATAAATAAGCACCAGACAAAATTAATTTCTGCTTTTCATCGGTGTAATCTGTTCTTTCTATTCTGCCACAGAGGACACAGAGAGCACAGAGTATTTCCCCTCTGTGTACTCTGTGCGCTCTGTGGTAATAATTTTTATCAGATACACACAGATTTCACTGAATTTTTACGATGATTGAGGAAATGATTTATGCCCATAGATTTAAAGCTTGCAACAATTGATGATATCCAATTCACGGCAAATCTTTTATCCACTCACACCAAAACATAGCCTAACATCACCAGAATCCCAATTCCAAAAAACAATCATGAAAATCGCAAACATAACCCTCCCAAACAACCTGCTTCTTGCCCCGATGGCAAATGTCACCAACCTGGCATTCCGGATGTTGTGCAAAAAATACGGTGCAGCCCTCACATACTCGGAAATGATAAGTGCAAACGCAGTCGTGCGACATGGCGAAAAGACCATGCAACGCGGGTTGACATGTGAGGATGAGCAGCCGTTCTGCATCCAGATATTCGGCAATTCCCCGGACACCATAACAGAAGCTGCCTTAATACTTGAAGAGATATACCGACCCGCCATTATTGATATTAACATGGGCTGCCCTGCACCTCTTATTGTTAAGCAGGAGTGCGGGTCGGATCTGCTCAATTCCCAACCACTTGTTCACGACATTATCAGTCATCTCACAGACAATATAACCACACCCGTAAGCGCAAAGATACGGGTGTTCGATGATATGGACAAAACGCTGGAAATTGCTAGAACAATTGAAAATGCAGGCGCGTGCGCCATTACTGTACATGGCAGGACAAGGGAGCAGATGTATAGTGGTACTTCCAGCCTTGAATATGCAAAAATGATCAAAAAAGAACTGTCCATTCCCGTAATTGCTAATGGTGACATAAAGGACGGTGAATCTGCAAAACACGCACTTGAATACACGGGCTGTGATGGTATAATGATCGGACGCGCTGCGATCGGACATCCTTATATTTTCAGGCAGATCTCACATTACCTTGAAAACGGTGAACCACTTGAGATCGATCACTGTACCCAGCAGATCAATGATTTTATGGAATACACCGGATTGGTAAAGAAGTATGATATTTTTTCTTTTGGTGACATCAAAGCACAATCCAAAGCATTCACAAAAGGGGTTGCGGGAAGCCGGCATATACGCGAAGAACTCAATAAAGCAAAGACCATTTGGTCGATAATTGACGTAATGAACGGGATGTGTGATGATACATAACAAAATCACGTCATGAGTATTTGATTCACCGAAAGACTAATTACTATTCTACACCATTATACATTGCATTTACTACGCCCCCTTTCAGTTAGCATGTGAATGAAAATAAATTGTAATTATTATTGGCGATATTAAGGCGTTATAGAGCGATTTTGAAAAAAATTCCCCAAATGTTTATGGAGAAAAATATAGATGAAAGAGATACGAATTCATGGTCGAGGCGGTCAGGGTTCAGTCACTGCTGCTGAATTGTTAGCCGTTGCAGCATTTGCAGACGGTAAGTTCAGTCAGGCATTCCCTGCTTTTGGTGTTGAGCGCAGAGGTGCGCCCGTACAGGCATTTACAAGGATCAGTGACAGTACCATCCGACTTCGAAGCCAGATATATGAACCTGATTATGTTATTGTACAGGACGCAACACTTCTTGAAGACGTTGACGTAGCAAGCGGTGCAAAAGATGAAGGAATTATACTCATCAATACCGAGTATGCACCCGAAACCTTCAAATTGGACACAAAAGCCACGGTCATGACCATTGACGCAACAAGAATAGCACTCGACATTATCGGAAGACCGATCGTAAACACAGTGCTTCTCGGAGCATTTGCCGGTGCGACCGGTGAGATCGATCCAAAGTCCATTCAGGATGCCGTAAAAGAGCGGTTCCCGGGTAAAGTCGGTGAAAAGAATGCAGAAGCTATACAAAAGGCCTATGATATGATGATGGAGGCAAAAGCATGAAGATCATACCAGGCGGCGTATGTGAACCCGGAACAACCCGTGTCAATAAGACAGGCGGATGGAGAACGTACAGGCCAATATTTGACTATGACAAATGCATAAAATGCAAGTTATGTGAACTGTTGTGTCCTGAATCTTCGGTGCTTCCGAAAGATGACGGTTTCTTTGAGTTTGACTATGATTTCTGCAAAGGATGCGGTATATGTGCGAACGAATGCCCGAAACAGGCAATTGAAATGGTCCTGGAGGAAAAATAGATGGCAGTAATTCGAAATTTAGATAAGTCAAAGATGGTGGTTGTTGAAGGATCGTATTCGGTCGCACATTCGGTAAAGGTGTGCAGACCCAATGTAATATCGGCATATCCTATCACCCCACAGACCCACATTGTAGAAGACCTTTCACAATTCATGGCAGACGGTGAGATGCAAAACTGCGAATACATCAATGTTGAATCGGAATTCTCAGCTTTATCGGCACTTGTCGGCTCATCAGCAGTAGGCGCGAGATCATATTCGGCAACAACATCACAGGGGCTTGAACTGATGCATGAGGTGTTGTTCAATGTTTCAGGTATGCGTTTGCCAGTTGTTATGACTGTGATAAACAGGGCAGTCAGTGCACCTATCAATATCTGGAACGATCAGCAGGATTCAATATCACAGAGAGATACCGGCTGGATACAGTTGTATGCGGAAGATACGCAGGAAATAGCTGACATGACGGCACAGGCGTTCAAGATCGCTGAGGACAAAGACGTGCTCCTGCCTGCAATGGTCTGTATGGATGGTTTCATATTATCACATGTGTATGAACCGGTTGTCCTGCTTGAGCAGGACCTGGTGGACAAATATCTTCCTCCATACGACCCTGAGTTCGTGCTGGATCCTAAGGATCCAAAGAGTTTCGGCGCATTTGCAGACCCATCAACATATACCGAGTTCAGGTTCCTCCAGGAGAAAGCAATGGAGGTGGCTCTTTGGAAGATCGAGAATGCTGCAAACGAGTTCAATGAGTTGTTCGGCAGGTACTATGGCGGACTAATTGACGAGTACGAGACAGAGGATGCCGAGATCATTATCATGGCAATGGGTTCGATTATCGGTACGATCAAGGATGTCATTGATGCACGCCGCAGCAAGGGCGAGAAGGTCGGACTGCTTAAGGTCAGGTCATTCAGGCCGTTCCCCAAAGAAGCGATCAAGAGAGTTCTCAAGGATGCAAAGATGGTTGTAGTGCTGGATAAGAATATATCAATTGGCTTGAACGAAGGTGCATTATTCACCGAGACCAAGGCATGCCTGTATAATACGTACATCGATGTTCCAGTTGCAGGATACATGATCGGTCACGGGGGACGTGATATTCCTGTTGGCACGATCGAGAAAATTATTGACGAGGCAAAGGTTGCGATGAAAGAAGGTATTGATATTGAAAGCCAGTTTACTGATCTAAGGGAGGAACTGATATGAGTCCGAATTCAAAGTCAAAGCCAAAGTCATTACTGGCCCCCGGACACAGGGGATGTGCCGGATGCTGTGACGCAATGGCTGCAAAGTTTACTTTGATGGGTGCAGGCGAGGATTGTATAATTGTGAGCCCGACAGGATGCCTTGAGGTCATGACTACACCATTCCCGGAATCCTCATGGGAAGTCCCGTGGATACATTCCCTGTTTGAAAATACGAGTGCGGTTGCATCAGGTATCGAGGCAGCGTTGAAGGCAATGGGAAAGGCAGGCAAGACCAGGGTTATCGGGATTGGCGGGGACGGTGCGACACTCGATATCGGAATGAGGTCAATATCCGGTGCATTTGAGCGCGGACACGATTTCACGTATGTGTGTGTTGATAACGAAGCATACATGAACACAGGTGTGCAGCGAAGTGGTGCAACACCATTCGATGCATCGACGACCACAAGTCCGGCAGGTAAGGTGTCATTCGGTAACCAGCGTCCGAAAAAGAACATGCCTGCTATCATGGCGGCACATGGTTCCCCATATGTTGCAACAACTTCGGTCGCATATCCAAAGGACATGATCCGCAAGGTGAAGACCGCGACCGAGACAGTCGGACCGGCTTATATTCACGCACATGCCCCGTGTACGACAGGATGGGGATTCGATACCTCAAAGACAGTGGAGGTCGGTAAACTGGCTGTCGAGACGGCACTTTGGCCAATGTTCGAGATGGAAGATGGCGAGGTGACAAAGGTCAAAAAGATCAAGAACATTAAGCCAGTCGAGGATTATCTCAAGATGCAGCGCAGGTTCAAGCATCTCTTTACAATGGAAGGCGGGGAAGAAGAGAT
>JAUVET010000164.1 GCA_030594665.1 Methanosarcinaceae archaeon | reverse complement strand
GCTTTTGCGATCATGGTCTTTCCTGTTCCGGGCGGTCCGTGCAGGAGTACTCCTTTTGGTGGCTCGACACCAAGTTTCTGGAACAGTTCAGGATGACGCAAAGGCAGTTCGATCATCTCGCGCACAAGTCCGATCTCACGTTTGAGCCCACCGATGTCCTCGTATGAGAGGTGTTCAGTCATCATGCCTTCTCCAACGGGTTTATCCTTGAGCACGATCTCGGTGTTACGTGTGACAATGACAGGGCCGGATGGGTTTGTTGACATGACAATGAACGATAGCGGGTTGTTGACAGTCTCGACTCTTACGGTCTGGCCGCGGTCTATTGGCCTGCTTTCAAGTATTCGTAATATGTAGCGCACGCCTCCGACCAGCCGGACCGGTTTTGTGGGTGCCAGCGTTATTCGCTTTGCTTCTTTTGCATCGACTTTTTTAATTGTGACTTTGTCATCCAGGCCAACCTTTGCATTGTTGCGGATATTACCATCAATTCGTATGTTCATTTTTCCCGAATCATCGGGATATCCGGGCCAGACTATCCCGTATGCTGTTTCCTTGTTTTTGATCTCGATAATGTCACCGCTCACAGCACCGATCTGTTCCATTAATTCTTTGTCAAGTCTGGCGATACCCCTGCCAGCGTCCCGGTGGTATGCTTCGGCTACCTGTATAACAATTTTACCACTCATTGTTCATCACCAGTTTCGTTTTTAGTTTAGTGTATAATTTATAGTATTATATAGTTTGAGTTAATTTGACCTAAGGGTGATTATCCTTGTCAAGTATTTTCCAGTATTGTTGATTGTCTCTGATTGTATATTCAATGAGCCCTTTTTTAGCCATTGCTAGTACTTGCACACTGATATAGCTTGGATGTATTGTGAAATTGTAGGACAGCGATGCTACACTGTGTTCGTTTTTAAGCAATGCATGTAGTATCTCTGCCTGAAGGGGATTGTCTGCAACTTTATCGATCGCATCCATGCAGATGTCCATGAGTTCGGAGAACTCTACCTGTAATTCCTGCTGTTTGCGTGCAAGTTCTTCCTGCTTGCTCTTCGTGTTCCGTATTTCATGATTCAGTTCTGTAAGAACTGATGCAGCGTGTGCTTTTTGCACTTCGCTTGTTTCATTATCGTCTTGTTTTAAGTGGTATTGTGTGTCAATTGGAGCCGAATGTACAGATACGGCATAAGAATGGGGCGACACAGAAATTTCTATGCGCATATTGTCTGCGATGTTATAGTATTTGCGTCGTTGGTCATCCACGCGGCACTCTATAAGCCCGGTTTGCTCAAGCAGGCTTAGATGATTGATAATTGCCTTTGGACCGACTCCGAGTCGCCCCGATATTTCACTGACATAACATGGGCGATCAGACAGGAGCTGGAGGATCTTTCTCCTGTTCTTGTTGCCCAGTATGTCAAGTATTTGTGTTGATTCCATATTTTTCCGAAATTGTTCTGTTACATGTCAGTCCGATTTTGTGGTGTTCCTTGGGGGAGGACCCAAGGTCAAACAAGCAAATCCAGGTGTTAGCAAGGGTTTACTTGGGAAGGGAAGATATACACAGAAAGTTAGTAACCAAGGAGTGTTGCCGTTTGGATACTAACCTATAGTTAGTGGTGATAGTATATAAAACAGATGGTTGATGCGTTTTAAATAAGGACAAGAAAACGCTCACTTCGTTCCCATCCCACTTCACTGACTGGAACCTTTCCGGACTACCCCGAAAAAAAGAAATTCCTGCCATGGTCATTTTCGAAAAGGTTATATCTAAGTGTGTTATGTTTGGTTGAACATAACCAATGATTTGATCAAAAAACTGAATTCGTCAAACATTGTGACGACACACCCAACCGCAGCAGAGCTGCAAAATATGGTGATTAAGATGAAAATAGTAAAACAAGGATGAATAAAATGATGAAAATAAAGATAAGACAAAATATGGCACTTGCACTGCTGTTATGCATTGTGGTGTTGTGTTCGGCGCTGCCTGCACAGGCCGCTACAACCGAAGTGCATGTAGTAAAATACGCACCGGACGGAACAACGATACTGGATGAAACAACAGTAACCACCGGATGGATGGAAACTAACTTGATGGTTCATGGAGATGGAGTGACACACTACTATCATCAGGGCCCTATCTTTGATGAGGATGTTGATCCATGGGATCCAACTGAGACGCTAAACCTGAAAGACAAGGGAGCCTTAAAAGGGACTGATGTTAAAGACCTGTGTGACCTTGTAGGTGGAATGTCTTCAGGTGATGAAATTAAGATCAAAGCAGTTGACGGCTTCTCTAAATTTTTTGCTTATGAAAATGTATATACACCCGAGGCTGAGCAGGGGCCTATGGTCCTGTGCTGGAATAAAGACGGAAACTATGCACCAACGTATGACCAAGGGATGCAGCTTGTCTTTTTCGCCCAGACCCAGAATGCAGCAGGACAATACGTATTTGGCAACTGGGATATGCATGAGTGTATGGATGAAGAATACAGGTACAACTATAGTGGGACATACCCCTCTGCAAATGGACTGTCTGTAAGGACTGTCAGTGATATCGAAATATATAGTGTAGAAAGTAGTGGTGGAAACGCTTCAACATCGCTAACTGCAATTGCAAACGTGGAAGTGATCATGGTCGGTATCTCGTTGAACAGAACTGAAATTGACTATGGGGATGTTGGGCCTGGTCTCAGTTCAGACAACGAATCAGTTGAAATAACAAATATCGGCTCATCCGATGTTGATGTAACACTTGATGTCGAGGGTGAAAGTGAAACCGCCCGGAATTTCTACGAACAGTCTCTGTTTATAGATAACGGGCTGTACGATCCCGCAACCATAATTGCGCAGATTATAACATTGAGCTCGGAAGACGTAGTAACTCAACTCAGAGTTCCATCTGACTGGAATGAAATTGGTACACAGGATGCGACATTTGTATTTTGGGCAGAGGAAGCTTGATCCTATCCTAAAAGTTATAAAAAAGTGGAAAATGGATGGAGATAAAATGGGAATATTTAAAATAATGGGTATACTGTTATGCATTGCGAGTATAGGCTTGGGCTTGGGCTCAGTTTTAGTTATGCCAGTAGTGGCAACCGAAGAAGCAACATGGGAACTTGAATTGGCCGGAGCGGTAGATAATACAATCAGCAATTCAACATTCGAGTCTTGTGTGGGATGTCACGGTGTTTCATATACAGACTCTGAAAATAATGAATGGGAAGGCATTCCCCTGTGGTATTTGATGGGGAATGTGGATGATACCGTAACACATGGTGCCGGAGCTTTTAATGATGCACTTGCTGCCAATGGGTATGATGTTGGGATTATCGCAGGCGATGGGTATAGTAAAACATTAAATTCAACATACCTGACAGAAAACAACAGCTATATAGTTGCATGTTACCTGAATGGCACGCCACTACCAGAACTTACTGATGATGGAAAACCATTAGCACCCCTCAAACTTGTCGGACCATATCTATCCGGCGGTCAGAAGGTCGGCAACATCGCAAGAATTGAACTGGATGTAGCAATAGCCCCTCCGCAGGCAGACCTCACCTTGATCGGTAGTGAGACTAAGATTTACTCTCTTGATGAGGTCAAAGCAATGCCAGCTTACACGGCAAGCGGCGGATTCAAGAAATCAACCGGTGTAATAGTAGGTCCATACACATACACGGGCGTCAATTTAACATACCTGACAGACCTTGTTGGTGGAATATCACCTTCAAACAGCATAAAGATCACAGCCTCTGACGGATATTCAATGACCTACACCTATGATCAGGTAATGGGTGATATTACCATCTATAATAGTACAGGTGAAGAAACAGATGAAACTTTGACGATGGTCCTGGCATACGAAGAAGATGGTGCATCGATACCAGATGAGTATGGCGGACCACTGAGAATTGCATTCATAAGATCTGATACTCCCATAACAGATGGACACTTCTGGATCAAATATGTAAATACGATAGAGATCCTTGGCAGTGTAGATGAATGGGACCTGACACTGACAGGTGCAATTACTGATATCACGGACCGTTCGACATTCGAATCTTGCGTGGGTTGTCATGGTGTTGACTGGACAGATGATAGTGACCAAAACTGGAGAGGAATCCCATTATGGCTGTTGGTTGGTGTAGTGGACGATGATACGAATGAAGAGGCTAAACATTATTTCAATGATGCACTTGCAGATAAAGGATATAATGTTACAGTGATCGCAAGCGATGGCTACAGCAAGACCTTTAGCAGCGCGTTTATGAAACGAAACAACAACATCATCCTTGCAAATGAACTTAATGGAACAGTATTACCGGAAACCGATTGGCCGCTTAAATTCACGGGATCTGACCTGGCAAAGTATGAAAACGTGAAACAGGTTGTCGAAATACAATTGAACGATCTGCCGCCTTCTTCACCATCTCCATCATCCTCATCACTTACTGCAACTGCGAACGTAAATATCCGGATGGTTGGAATTTCGCTGAACAGAACCGCGATAGA
>JAUVET010000032.1 GCA_030594665.1 Methanosarcinaceae archaeon | reverse complement strand
CACAGAGACTGTAGCAACTTTCCCTCTGTGCTCTCTGTGTCCTCTGTGGCCAGAATTTCACTCGCAAGAGGTTACACTTATTTTTTTATAATGATTCTCTGTGGCTTATGAACAAATTGAGCTAAACAAATACATTATATGTATAAATTGTAATTATTGATCTATTTGGCTTTGGTTTCTACTGTATAATGACATCATCAATATCATGATGGCGCTGCATAAGCACTTTTACTTTTTCTATATTCTTTCCTTCACGTCCGATGGCAAGCCCCTTGTCATTATCAGATACTTCTACATAAGCCAATCGCTTGTTTTGTTTTGAGACCAGGTTCACAGATTTGACAGATGCGGAACCAATAACATTATTGATAAACTTTTCAGGATCATTTGAATACTCAACAAGTTCAACATGTTTGTCAACAGATCTTTTGACACGGTTGATATGGTCACCATTTTTACCAATGGCTGCACCCATTTCACCGGTTTTCACAACATATATTATCCTGTCATCCTCAACAATGCAATCCTTAATACCTGCACCTGTTGTGTTTTCAAATAGTGCTATGTACCTTATTTCCTCTGTTGAAAGTTGGATCTGGCTCAAATAATGCAACTCCTTATGCCGCTGCTAATATTTCAGACTCACCGGCATCAATGATCGCCATTGCAGCGATTGTAAATGGTTTACCACATGCCGGTCCAAGCTCAACACTTGTTCCCGTATAGTTCAACACAGGTACATTTGTAGCTTCGATCTTTGATCTTACATCTTGTGGGCAGTTCGCAGCGAGCACAACCATTTTTGCATCGGAACTTACTGCTGCATCAATTGTACGGTTCGATCCAATGATAACTGATCCGGTCCTGATAACTTTGATCAGCGCTTTATCGATATTAATATCCATTTAAATCATCTCTTTATATAGTATCAATTAGGATTTGTATTGTAATAACTGATTCATTATATCTACCTTCTGGTTGGCATTTAAGAAAGAACTGACATACTCCATTTACATTTCCTAATATTCATTCAATAACCGGTCGTTTCGAAACCAGGTGAACATCTCCGGTACCCAGCTTGATCGGCTGTCCGACAATAATATTCTCGGTCACACCATTAAGATTATCCACATCCCCGCGCATTCCTGCATCAAGAAGGTGATTCACAGTGACTTCGAATGCTGCACGTGCAAATACACTTGCTTTCTCACCCGAAATACCATGACGACCAATTTGTTTAACTTCCCCATCACAGGTCATAATATCCGCAACAAGCATGATGTGCCGGATATCGACAGAAAGACCCTGCTCATTTAAGGTATCGATTGCTTCTTTTATGATCGAGTTGCGTGCAGCCTCAATGCCGAACACATCGAATGTCTCAACAATGTTATTAGTATGGGTTCTTGTAGCATCAATGCCTTCAATATCAAGAACATCTTTTAGTGCGGACCCTTCAGTATAAAGTGTATACTCATCGCCATCTTTGCGTATAACAACTCGTGCGATGCCTTCTATTCCCTTGAGAGTGATGGAATGAATGTTCTTTGCAAGCTGCAACAGTAAACGATACGAAGGTTCATCCGGAGTGATAATAAGCTGATTTTCCACGGCATCCGGACGCGAAATATTCGCTTTAAGTCCATCATGTAGTTTCCCTGCAATATCATCAACATCCATATTTCTCTGGGCAAGTATTTTCCTATTCAGGTCAATGATAAGCTGCATATTTGCCAGGTCTGTAGTGACATCTGCCAAATGCTCTATATGCGTTGCTTCAATTTCCCATGCAACAGCTCTTGCTTTATCACGGTCTGTCGAATATCCATCAGCAAGTGCAACCGTCATCATAGGAGTACTTGGGGATTTCCTTGCATCAACGATCTCGATCAAACGTGGCAAACCAAGAGTTACGTTGATCTCAGCCACACCCGCATAGTGGAAAGTACGCATAGTCATCTGTGTACCGGGTTCACCGATAGACTGGGCAGAAACCACACCTACAGCCTCACAGGGCTCAACACATGCATACTCATAACTTTCAACGACACGAGTTATGATCTCTTTCATCTCTTTCTTTGAAACACCTACACCCAATGCATCCTTGCGAAGTGTGTCCATTATATTTTGTGGAAGTGGCAGGTCCTTCATCATCGACTCGATCGTCGCCTCACTTATAGCCATTCACTCCACCTCCTTTCCTGTGACCGCGCGAACGATCCTATGTACCGCTTCCGGTTTACTATAATCACTCTTGGTAGAGTCGATTCCATCCTCTCCATACTTGAACTGCACAACAACACCTCGTGTTTCACGTACAGACCCGTCATATTGCACTTCCAGATCCTGCAATGCATTTACAAGTCTTCTTTGAAGGTATCCTGACTGTGAAGTACGGACCGCAGTATCCACCAGACCTTCACGACCTCCAATTGCATGGAAGAAATATTCAGTTGGATTGAGTCCGCTCTTGTAACTTGCTTTAACAAAACCATGTGCATCTGCAGCAAGGTCGCCTTTACTAAAGTGAGGAAGCGTTCTTTGGAAATATCCTCTCTTGATACGTTCACCACGAACCGCCTGCTGCCCAACACATGCAGCCATCTGGGTCAGGTTCAACATTGAACCCCTCGCACCGGATTTAGCCATAATTACAGCAGAGTTCTCCAATCCAAGATGATTACCGGCTATCTGACCGGTACTGTCTCGTGCTTTACCAAGTTTTTGCATAATGAGCATCTCAATAGTCTCTGCAAGGGTTCTACCAGGCAGTGGCTCAAGTTCTTTTGCTTCATATGCCTTGATAAGATCATGCACTTCTCCTACTGCTTTATCCATAACATCGTTAATCTCGATCTTAGCTTCAGGTGGCACATCTTCGTCAGCAATTCCGAAACTTAAGCCTGTTCGCATGACTCCCCTGATTGCAAGACGTGTAACATCATCAATGAATTTAGCACCTATTGTCGTACCATATTCCTTGACAACCTTATCAAGAACAAGTCCCTTAAATGCTCCAATCGCATTCTCGTCAATCGTGCCTTTGATCAATTCCCCATCCCTGATCACAACATATGCATCATGTTCACAATCGCCTTTTTTACAGACCTCACACTGGAAACATACTTTTGAAGGGAATTCAAGTTCAAGCCCCTTTGGAAGGATCTGACTGAATATTTGTTTCCCATTCCAGTATGGTGATCCATCATCATTATGTCCTGCAGGTTCCGGCAATTCCCTGATATCTGCTTTGCGAAGCAGTTCCAGAGCACCGTTCTTTGAAATGTTTTTCTCATTTCTTGTAAGAAGGAACATGCCTGATATGTGGTCATGTATTCCGCCTATGATCGGACCGCCGAAACGAGGTGAAAGGATATTTTCCTGCACTTGCATCAAAATCTTTGCTTCTGCCCTTGACTCTTCTGTCTGGAGCACATGCATATTCATCTCATCACCGTCAAAATCAGCATTGTATGGCGGGCATACACACGGATTCAACCGGAATGTCTTGTTTGGCAGCACTTTTATATGGTGTGCCATGATACTCATCTTGTGGAGTGAAGGTTGCCTGTTAAACAGTACAATATCACCATCGATCAACTGTCTTTCAACAGTAGATCCGAACTCAAGTTTTTCAGCAAGCTCTACGCAGTTCAGGTCAGTGACCTTTATACGACGCCCATCTGCGCGTATAACATAATTTGCACCAGGATAATTATCACTTCCACGAGCAACGTACATACGCATAAGATCTATATTTCGTTCTATTATCCTGATAGGAATAGTCATATTTTTTGCAATTGGAAGTGGCACCCCGACTTCATTGATACTCAGGTTCGGATCAGGTGACACAACAGTACGTGCCGAGAAATTCACACGCTTACCGGACAGGCTTCCCCTGAATCTTCCTTCCTTGCCTTTGAGTCTCTGGGAAAGTGTCTTAAGAGGTCTGCCTGACCTGTGTCTTGCAGGCGGTACACCTGACACTTCGTTGTCAAAG
Source organism: Methanosarcinaceae archaeon (assembly GCA_030594665.1). Next base: position 6,115 of record JAUVET010000032.1, on the reverse strand, counting down.
AATGTAGTAACATGATACTGCAACAGTTCCCACAGATCCTCAATGATCAGTTGTGGTGCACCTGCATCACGGTTTTCCTGGAACCGCTGGTTTATACGAATAATGTCCACCAACTTATGTGTCAGGTCGTCTTCACTGCGTTGGCCTGATTCAAGTGTGATCGACGGACGGACTGTTACCGGAGGCACAGGAAGAACGGTCAGGATCACCCATTCAGGTCTTGCGTTATCGGGATCCATCCCGAACACACGCACATCCTCATCAGGGATATTCTCAAACCTGTCACGTATCTCGGATGGAGTAAGTTTCTCCCCATTCTCTATATACTCAACAGGCTTTTCGAACTTGATCTCTGTCTTTTTTGTAGGGATGCTTGTAGGGTTGCCATCAGCATCAAAGTTGCCATCAGGACTATAGCAGTACGGACAAGTCTTTGTTTTTGCAGCGTCTTTGAAAATATCACTTATAAGTGTGTCAGGAAGATGTCCCATTTCCTTCAATTTTGCAAGTTGTTCAAGATAATTCGCTTTCTTTACAGGATCAAGCATCAGACGACTGCATTTCGGACATATTGCACGCAGTGTCTTCCTGATCATCTTATTAAACCCGACATGAATCACAGGTGCGACAAGTTCAATGTGCCCGAAGTGCCCGGGACACTCACCGGCACGGCTTGAACAGGTTTTACATTTAAGACCCGGATCAATTACACCGAGCCGCAGATCCATAAGCCCCATGTCGATCGGATATCCATCATCATCATACGTGTCTGCAGTTATTACTGCTGTGACACTCATTTTCCTGACCTCTCGTGGTGATACCAAACCAAATTTGATCGCACCAATTCGTTTTGGCATTGTGGGTATATTTTTATCCATTTTGAATCACCTTACACTGCATCTTCAAGGGAAAGTCTTGGTGCAACTCCAAGCGATTTGATCTCATCAAGCAGCAACTTGAATGCATAGCTCATTTCCACCGGATGAATATCTGTTTCCGAACTGCAGTTTGAACAATACCTTACGTTCCGTCTTCTATCAAACGTCGCGATCATTCCACAATTTCCACAAACAAGTTCAACCACTTTGTCAGATTCATCAAGTAATCGTTCCTTCAAGGTCATTGCAGCACCATGCCCGATAAGCACATCTCGCTCCATTTCACCAAATCGCAGGCCACCTTCCCGTGCCCTGCCTTCAGTTGGCTGGCGGGTCAGCACCTGTACAGGACCGCGTGACCTTGCATGGATCTTTGATGCGACCATGTGGTGCAGTTTCTGGTACAGGATCACTCCCACAAACACATCTGCCTGGATCTTCTTACCGGTCACACCATCGAACAATACTTCTTTTCCGGTATGTGCAAATCCATGTCTTGCAAGTGCGGAACGAAGATCATCTTCCTTCTCACCGGAGAACGCAGTTGCATTGATGCGTCTTCCTTCCATTGAACCTACCTTACCACCTATCATCTCCAAAACGTGACCCACTGTCATACGGGATGGGATAGCATGTGGATTGATCACAAGATCGGGAACCATTCCATGCTCTGTGAACGGCATGTCCTGATATGGCACAATAAGCCCGATCACACCTTTTTGACCATGTCTTGATGCGAACTTATCACCGATCTCAGGGATTCTCTCATCACGTATCTTGACCTTTGCAAGACGTGTACCGTTTATCGATTCTGTCAGGATGACCGTATCAACAATTCCTTTCTCGTTCGAGCGCATCGTAATTGCACTTTCTCTTCGCTGTTCCACAGTAATGCCGAAATCTGACTGTTCCTCAAGGAAACGAGGCGGACTTGTTTTTCCGATAAGCACATCATTGGGACCTACAACAGTTTCGGGGTTTACAAGTCCGTCACTATCAAGGTTTGCATATGATTCTGCAGTACGTGCACCCCTGAATTCAGAATCAGGGATCTCGAACTTATCTTCCTGGCCACCGGGATACCTGCGTTCTTCGCCTTCAAATGTTCTTAAGAAATGGCTTCTGCCGAGTCCCCGTTCGATTGAACCTTTATTAAATACAAGTGCATCTTCAATATTATGCCCTTCATAAGACAAAACAGCCACAACAAAGTTCTGGCCTGCAGGCCTGTCATCAAAATGGATGGATTCACTTGCCTGTGTACGGGTCATTGCTCTTTGTGGATAATGCAATATGTGTGCACGGGTATCCGGTCTTAGTTTGGTATTTGCCGTGGATACGCCGATACACTGTTTGACCATTGCCGCACCCATAGTATTTCTCGGGGATGCATTATGTTCAGGATACGGAACCATTCCGGTACAAATGCCAAGTATCATGGATGGATTTAGTTCCATGTGTGTATGATCCTTAGTGATATCCGCTTCATACAATGCAACAAATACATTTTCTTCTTCTTCGGCATCAATGAACTCTATTAATCCGTCATCGATCAGATCGTCCATAACAATATCGCCGTTTTTGAGTTGCCCTATATGATCTTCCGTAACAAGCGGTACACCATTTTCAACTATTATAAGCGGTCTGCGTGCACGTCCGATATCGGAATTTATGATGACTTCATGTGTATCTTCATACAGGGTAACATTGATCTGGCGCGGCAATATTCCTTCACGCCTCTGTTTCCTGATGTCAGCTACCAGTTCAACAGGGTTGGAATGTGTTCCGACAAGTTCTCCATTTAAAAATACTTTTGCTTCATTCATAAACTATCGCCCCCATTGTTATTATCCGTGGAGTCATTCAGAATTGCATCCACTACCTCATTAACACTATCATTCGAGGATTCGATTGGTATTGGTTCGTCCTCATAGTTGATCTTTTTAACATTTTCATCATCATCTAAATTCAATTCATCAGTGAAATCGTCAGTTTCGGTTTCAACTTCAGTTTCAGGTTCTGTTATAATTTTAACTGGAGTATGTAATATAATTGGAGCGACATTCAGGTTATACAGGACATTCTTGATCGTGTTCAAGTCATCCGTACCTGTTGACAGTTCTACCATTTGTGCAAAGTTTTTGACCAATCCACAATTCGGACCTTCCGGTGTCTCGGATGGACATAATCGACCCCATTGTGTGGGGTGCAGGTCACGCGCCTCGAAATGCGGTTGTGCCCTTGACAATGGTGAGATCACACGCCTCAGGTGTGATAATGTTGATATGTAATCAGTACGGTCAAGAAGTTGTGACACACCGGTCCTGCCGCCGACCCAATTGCCGGTAGCAAGTGGATGCTGTAACCTGTCAGTTAACACATCTGCACGTACAAGAGTAACAATATTCAATTCACGGTTTCGCATGTTTGCGCGTTCAAGCTGATACTTGACATCACGTGTCAGGCGATTGAATGCAACCCTGAACAGATCTTCCATAAGGTCGCCTGTAAGCTTTAAACGCTTGTTGGAATAATGATCCTTGTCATCACCGACACGTCTGCCCAGTGCAAGTTCAAAACAGGATTCTGCCATCCTTCCAAGGAAATGTGCTTTTGCAATTCGATCTTCAGGTTCATTTCCAAGATGCGGAAGTAAATACCTGTCAATTACATAGTTTGCACGTTTTACCTGATATTCACTTGCCTGCCCGGATGCTACACGGGAGCCGATCTTCTCGATCGCTTCCTCATTGGTGAACACTTCGGCTTCCTCAAGGTTTTCGAACATGAATTTCATAATTTCCAGATCATTTGAAACCACGTTTACGATATCTTCATCAGTCTCAATTCCAAGTGCACGCATGAGTGTTATGAAATTGATCCGACCGGATATTGATGGGAATGATACTTCCAAAATTGATTTTCGACCCCTTTCTACAACAACAAGTGCGCGGTATCCACGTCTTTGCGAGAATACTTTTGCAACCTCTATATTATCACCATATCGGGCACCAAGTTCAGTGAATATTTTATTCGGAGCAAGGTCTTCCAATGTCATGACAACACGCTCGGTACCGTTGATAATGTAATATCCTCCCGGGTCAAGAGGGTCTTCGCCATATTTTACCATTTCCTCATCAGCCAATCCTACGAGATTACAGATGCGGGATTTGATCATTACCGGCATATCACCGACCCTTGCTTCAACTGGTTCTGATTCAGACTCTCCATTTACAACACTCATTTCGAGGTATAATGGAGCCGAATATGAAAGATTCCGAAGTCTTGCTTCGTTCGGATACACATTTTCAATTGCCCCATCTGCTTCCTTGACAACCGGTTTCTCAACTCTGATCTTTCCAAGCTTAACATAGATGTCCTCTAAGTCAGTATCGATAATAGCCTGCTCATCAATGATCTTTTGCAGACCGGAATCCAAAAACTTGTTGTAGGAATCTATGTGATGCTTTACAATCTTATCGCGTGTAAAATAAGATTCTGACAAAACACTAATATCTAACGTAATGGTAGCACCCTCTTTGAACTGATGTATAATTAATTGTTAATTGTTAATTGAAAATGTCAAAACGGAAAAGTATGTCCCGATTCAAATGTGATAAAACTTTTATAATGCAAATTGCAGCATTACTCCCCGATCACTCAATCACAAGCCGGTAATAAAGCGATTCCCCGGCTGTCTGGCTGTTTCTTGTAATTTTGGTAACATCGCCAACGGATGCACCAAGTTCCTTTATAACAGGATCCGATTTTTTTATCTTTGGTAATTGCCCTATTTCTATCTGGTATTTATCCAATAATGATTTAATCTTATCCTCTTGTAAAATTTCGTGTTTTGGGACTGAATTATGGTCGAGCAAGCTGAATTTTCTCAATTTTTCTCCTCCCGGTAAAATGTCCGTATGAAAAATGGTAGTAAATTTTATGGTCGAATGCTGGATTGTAGCTCAAATTAGCTGTTGATCAAATCTTACTTAAGCGGGCTCGTAGGGATTTGAACCCTAGGCCGTCTGGTTAAAAGCCAGACGCTCTGCCTGACTGAGCTACGAGCCCATTGCGTATAGGGGTGGTGATGAATACTTATTTACGATATTTAGCAATCATATCATATTAAGTCTCAGCGCGTGCATAACGATGATATATTATATATATGTTTTGAATATACACCTCTACTGTTCAAAAGCATTTGAATCATTAATATACTTACTGATTAACAATGATGAACTAAATGTTCAAACATTATATATTTCGAAATCCTTATATATGATGATTTTTGCACTTTACGAAGTTGGCACCCTCATAAATAAATGATCGCTTAATCCTTGTGTTCGATCTTTGTAATATTACACTACAAAAAAATATGTGAGTTGCGGTTATGTTCCGCATTCCCACCCGCTCATGTATTCGGATTGTTCATTTGTCAATTCATCGATCTTGATGTCCATTGACCCAAGTTTCAGTTCTGCCACATACATATCAATGTCATTCGGAACTGCATGTACACCATTAACCAACTTATTCTCCGATATATAACGCACACACAATGCCTGATTCGCAAAACTCATATCCATGACCTCAGCAGGATGGCCATCACCTGCTGCAAGATTTACAAGCCTCCCGTCTGCAATGACATTTATGCGCCTGCCCCCGAGATCATATTCCTTGATATTGTTCCTGACAGTTTTGACCGATCTTGCCATAGCTGTGAGGTCTTCAAGATTGATCTCAACATTGAAATGACCTGAATTTGCAAGAATTGCACCATCTTTCATGACTGGAAAATGTTCTTCTGTCAAAATATCACGGTTTCCGGTAGTGGTAACAAATATATCACCGATCTTTGCAGCCTCTTTCATTGTCATGACCGCATTACCATCCATACGCGCTTCCAGCGCATGTATCGGGTCTATCTCGGTCACAATTACATTAGCACCAAGCCCCACAGCACGCATAGCTGCACCCTTGCCACACCATCCGTATCCCGCAATAACTACATTCTTTCCGGCAACAAGAAGGTTCGTTGTCCTGTTAATCCCATCCCATGCTGACTGGCCGGTTCCATACCGGTTATCGAACATGAACTTTGTCATCGCATCATTGACCGCAACAACAGGCATCTTGAGGGCACCATCGCGCTCCATTGCCTTCAACCTGTGGATACCGGTGGTCGTCTCCTCGCAGCCGCCGATAATTGTGGCAAGCATCTCCTTTCGTTCGGT
>JAUVET010000280.1 GCA_030594665.1 Methanosarcinaceae archaeon | reverse complement strand
CCTGGTATTCCATTCCCCCAGCTTCACATCGGCTTGTTACCAAGCCGGGTGTGGGGTTCAGTTCTGAGGTGGTGGCTAGCCTTTCCTCAGGTTGGATTTTCACCAACTGGATAGTATGAATTTTGCTCGGCACTCCTGTGCTCTCTGTGGCCAGAATTTCACTCGCAAGAGGTCATACTTATTTTGTTATAATGATCCTCGGTGACCATCTGCAGTTCTAAATTATACTTGCGGAGTGGTATAATTAAGATCAAAACAAGTGCAGTGATAAAACTTGAAACTTGAATCTTAACATCTTAAGAGCATTTTCCCATCAATTGTAAATCAATCGGATGTCACACGCCCACAGTGTCTGCAATGGTATAGAACATTTAATCCAATTACCTGTCGCTTAAGCAGTGTATTACATTTTCCGCAGATTTTTTTGGTAACTTTTTCCATCATCCTTACCTCATGCGAAAATCATTATTGAATCAAGCCTTGCAGTTCCTTTTTTGGTCCAATATTTACAGACGCTGCATACTTGCACATTGTCACTGTTCATTCTCAATTCAGAATTGCATTTTGGGCATTTTTTTAATCTATCCATATTTTCCACTCTCCCTGATTTATGCGAATACATCGTTTGAAGACAACTTACCGTATCGAAATGTATTTGATTGGACACTATGATCAGGCCAATTGCACAATACAAACGTAACTCAAATTTATGCGCGTTTTCCCCCACACGCTGAGTTTACGTAGTGATCCGAAACAGTACTTTCAAGTTACTACTTACTAATAGTTAGCATTCCATATAAACATTGCCACAGATTTTTATAAGTTCCATTGTTATAAAATTATAAACATTATTTTCAACTTCAATTGTTCACTGGACGGACGTCACATGTACGCAGTGTCTGCAATGGTGTAGAATATTTGATCCAATTACCTGTCGCTTAAGCGGTGTTTTACATTTTCCGCAGATTTTTTTGGCAGCATTTCCCGTCATCCTCACCTCATGCGAAAATCATTATTGAATCAAGCCTTACAGTGCCTTTTTTGGTCCAATATTTACAGACACTACAAACCTGCATATTGTTGCTGTTCATTTCTAATTCTGAATCACATTTTGGACATTTTTTTAATAAATTCATATTTTAAATCCCCCTAATTAAAATGTTTTTAAACGAGAAAACGCTCACTTCGTTCGCGTTAACTCGGACTATATAATTCTATTAATTATATCTATCAAAAAACAGACACCTTGGATGATGTGCTGTTATTGTCAACAGTTGCACATTGTCACAATTGCATATATACATTACGGTTTATTTGTATATGTTGCGATGTAGACAAGTGATAACATGGAAATGATCAAAACCGAATATTTGATTTTACCATCTCCACCAGTATTACAAATTTATACAATCGTGTTACTAGTTAATAAACTTGTCTGTTGTTTCATCGGCGTTTGCCAGTAACATCTTTTACCAAATAGTACGGCAAACGCGGTGCAACCCATTTCATGAACGATAGATATCCCCACCTGCCTGTAGCGAGGTGGATGAACTTGTATAACACCGGTTCATTGTTGAGCAGTATCCTATTGGATAGATTCGGATAGCGATAGAACAAATTTGAAAATATATGAGAATACTTCAAATTCGGTAAAAATGAGTCCATACATCTTTTGTGATAAGATGCAAGCGATGTCTTTGAAAAATCGTCATCTCGGTGCGCATCAATAACGGTTTCTGCTGCCATGTTCCCGGAAGCGATCGCATACGCGATACCTTCACCCAAAAATGCATCAACAAACCCTGCCGCGTCCCCAACAAGCAGTATGCGGTTTGCATATGTTTTCCTGTCCGGACCACCAATGGGCAGGAAATGACCTCTGGGTTTTACATTTGTACAGTCAAAATCAAGCCCTTTGATAAAATTCCTATAGGCATCCATTGGTCTTGAGAGTCCCTGGCGCCTGCATGCGATCCCTACTGAGAAATGCCCGTCCTTTGGAAATACCCATCCGTACCCTTTTGGAACAACATCAAAATGAAATTCGCCTTTGTTCAGGATATACTCATCTATATACTCATTTGATGCAGGTATCTCTGCCTCAAGTGCAAAACTAACTTCCTGCGTTGTAAAAGATGGTCTCACATTCTTTGCGCATACACTGTTCATGCCGTCTGCACCGATCACTACCTTTGACCTGAATGTACCTTCTGTGGTTTCAACAACAGCACAGTCATCATCCGTTCGCACCGATCGCACACGCACACCATCCATCAACTCCGCACCGGCATCAACAGCACAATTGGCGAGATAGTGATCGAACTTATCACGAGATATCATAACACTGAGACGCTCGCGTGTCTCTGATTCAAGACTGCATGTTCCATACCTGAACCTTGCACCGAAGCATTCACGCTCAATTAACGAATTCGGAAGTTTCAAACCAAGATTTGATAGTGCGTATTCTGACACTGCTCCACCGCATGTTTTCACTCTTGGAAGCACAGCTTTCTCAACAATCAATGTATCAAGCCCTGCTGCTGCGATGTGACGTGCGGCTGTTGAGCCTGCCGGACCGGTGCCGATTATTATTGCGTCGTACATAATTTTATCAATCAAGCATACTATGAAATACAGATAAATGTTTGTTTTATGTAACACTATCCCATTTTCCAGTTATTTTTTCCAACTCGCCTCTAATTAACATCCATTTAAATTAGCATTTAGTTGCCATCTATTATTAAAGAAATCAACCGCAGAGGACGCAGAGAGCGCAGAGTTGCCAATATAAGATTCTCTGCGTACTCAGCGTGCTCTGCGGTGA
>JAUVET010000157.1 GCA_030594665.1 Methanosarcinaceae archaeon | reverse complement strand
ATAAGCCAGATACGGAGATGGATGTCCCCAATCTCCTGATTTGTCTGCTATACGTATCTCATTTTCCGCAGCAGCACCTATTACAGGTGCAAACATGCATGAAAATATCACAAAGGACACGATCAGTATATTCTTAATGTTGGTCATTTTATCCCAATCCTTAAAAAATTATCAGAATTCATTTCCTGTAAATTTCTCTCCTGCAAGTACTGGATAGCATCCACACCGCAAGAGCTGTTTTCGACAATTGCGACCATCTCTTCATCCCTTGCAGGTTTTCCAAGTTCTCGCAATACCACTTCAGATATCCGTATTCCAGCTGCAAGCCCCGGGCACTTGTGCCCATGGAACAGGATAGCATTCTCAATCATAGATTCCTCCATATCATTAAATGACATACTCTGCGATATTTGTCGATATTATATAATAATTATGCTACGTTTTTTTATAGTCGTGTTAACATATGCGATGTGTTTTTTAGGACGTAACACCATTTACAAGGGTTGTACCATATATTGCATGAGAAAATCAAGTTGTTTTCATTCTTTTGGTGCCTTTTGAAGAGTAAGCGGTTTATAGGGTGGCTGAATAGTTACCAATATTATACATAAAGAAAGCCCCAGAGTAAATATAATTACAAATCACCATCCAAAAAAATCGAGGTTTAAAAAATGCCAGATACCAATCTATCAATTTTAAATGAGATATACGACGTTATACTTGACCGCAAAAATAACCCTGTAGTAGGGTCGTATGTATGCTCACTTCTGGATCACAGGAAGGGAATGGATAAGATACTCGAAAAAGTGGGCGAGGAAACAGTCGAGGTTATACTTGCAGCAAAGAACAAAGACCATGATGAGATCATCTATGAATCTTCAGACCTGCTTTTTCATCTGCTTGTGATGCTTGTAGCGAATAACATTAAGCTTGAAGATCTTGCCTCAGAACTGGAAAAACGTCGAAAATGAGCGTTTTCAACATGAAATATATAGAATATATACTATTTAGTATTTATATTATATAATCGATTTTTAATTATGTACTATCTTAGTGGCATGATCCGCTGGCGCATCGCGTAGTGAAAATGCACTCGCGTTGTTCTAAAACAAGAAAATCTTCGCTGACGCTCAGATTAACTTGGAGTACATAATTTTACAAATTATATACAACGAGAAAATTCTCCCTCCGGTCGAATTGACTCGCACTATATAATTCTATAAATTATATACCATCAAAAAATTAAATTTAATACACAGCCAGCTCATTCAGGACATCGGTTTTTGACAAAACGCCTTTTGGTACACCGTTGATTGTAACGATCAAGCGTCCGATGCTGTGTTTGTTAAAGATTTTCACAGCCTCATACAAAGGAGCATCGCCATCCACTGTTACAAGATCTTTTGTCATTATGTCCCTGACCTTCAATGTTGTTCTGCCATTTGCAAGAGCGTCCCCGATATCTGAGAATGTGACAACTCCAACGATCTCGCCCTTTTCTTCAACAGGTGCCCCATGTATATTATTTCTAACAAGAACCCTGGCAGCTTCCTGAATATTTGCATTGATACTAACCGTAGTAGCAACCTTTCTAACATAATGCTTAACGGATTTTTTGGGGAGAGATACCATCTCTGTTATTGAGAAAAGCAATGAGTTTTGGCTGTCATCACGACCAATGACCTCTCCGCGAACAATTAAATGGTTCACAGGGGTTGGACCTATCTGGATTAGATCTCCCTGAACAAAATCCCGGATATTACCAAGTATCCGCACCGTGCTATTACACAAGTCGGGGTGCCTGATTGTTGTAAAACTGATCTCTGCTGCTGTTGCGTCCTTTACAATTTTGTTGTTCTTGTAAATTGGGACAACAGCCTCATTTTCTATTGTAGTGATGTTCAACGCATCGTATGCACCACCTGTTGCCTTGTATCCGCCTTTTGGCCCAGGTACACCTTCAACCAGTCCAAGTACTTTTAAGGATTGCATCTGGTTACGTACCGTACCCGGATTTCGATTGATGAGCCCTGCAATCTCTTCACCTTTCACTGCACGGTCTTTTTGCCTCTGCAGATTGATGAGGGCGATAAGGATATCCTTCTGGATTAGTGTTAGTTCCATTGATATACACCCTGTTTTTAATGCAATATAAGTACTCAAAGGTTGTATATATACATATTGCAGTATTTATCATAGATGATAATTATGGAGTTAATTTTTTTACAGTGTATTGATGCAATTGTAATTACATATAAGGAATAGAGATATATACCTTCCACGAGTTTGAGCCTGATTAACAAGGTCGAGAAAATCTTCGCTGACGCTCAGATTAACTCGCACCATACATTTTATAAAATATATGCCAAAATAAAAATGATATTTGAGAAAATTCACACAGTCCCCACGTCGGATGAAATAATAGATAAAGCATTCAGACGAGCAGCCAGAGCAAAGGCCGGCAAGCAGATCACTGGCAGAGTCAGTGGTCGAAAAGCAGAGGAGTCAATGCTACTTACAGCTGCAAATGTCCTGTCCGATAATCTGGCAAACATTGTGAGACGTTTCCCAAACTTTGATGACCTGCCTCGATTTTACTATGAACTCACAGACATACTTGTTGGCGTTGACAACCTGAGAATGTCACTTGGCTCTGTTGACTGGGCAAGCGGTATGATCCATGACATCGCAAGGGACTATGTTGGAAAGATGCGAAAAAGCCGTGACGCAATCGGTATTCGAAAAGAAGCATTCGGGAGAATGGCTTCCATCATAAAATCCATCAACAAAAATCTGGTGATGTTGAATGACGCAAGGAATGTCTTACGAAAACTACCATCAGTCCATGACGAACCTACTGTTGTGGTCGCAGGATACCCGAATGTTGGAAAATCCAGTTTTGTGTCTGCAATAACAGGTGCAAGCCCGGAAGTCGCATCCTATCCGTTCACTACAAAAGGAGTGACTATCGGTCATTTTTTCAGGGACAATGAAAGGTATCAGGTCCTTGACACCCCTGGTCTGCTTGACAGGCCAATGGCAGACAGGAATGATATCGAATTGCAGGCGATCACTGCACTGAAATATCTGGATGCTGTTGTACTTTTCATTCTTGATGCAAGCGAGACATGCGGTTATGAAATATCTGATCAAAAACGCATGCTTGATGAGGTAAGGGAACAATTCGACCTGCCGATCATTATTGCTGCAAACAAATCAGACCTGCCCGAATTCAAAGAAACCGATTTTGTTGACATGAAAATGTCAACCGCAACAGGTGAAGGTATTGATCTGGTGGTCAACAAGCTTCTTGATATGGTTAACGAGAAAAAGAAATTAGAGGCGAATGAGGAAAATCCTGAACCGGATATATAGTTAAAAACCAAACAATGCTGACTAATATCATGCAAATTACAATAAATTAAGGTATGGAACCGCGGAGGGCGCAGAGAATCTAAATATTACAACTGCAACCACTTTGCGACTCTCTGCGGCCCTCTGCGCTCTCTGCGGTGAATATTTTTGCCATGATCCATATCATCCAGAATAAATTAAAAAGTCTCACAAAACACGTTCCATTATGCCAAGTGCCCGTTCTATATCAGCCATTGATGCCGCATACGAGATTCGTATGTATCCATCGCCCCTGTCCCCAAACGCCGTACCGGGAACAACGACCACACCGTTCGATATGAACTTTGAAGCCACTTCTGCTGAATTGGAAACCTCGGGGAATGCATAGAACGCACCTTTTGGAGAAGCACATTTCAAACCCATGCCATTTAAACCATTAACCAGAACATCGCGCCGTTTCCTGAACTCATCGCGCATGGCAATTACCGGTTCTTTGGGTCCGGTGATGGCTGCAAGTGCCGCTTTTTGTGCAATGGAATTTGCACATGCCTGAACATACTGGTGCACTTTTAACATCTGTTCTATGTACTCACTTTTTGCAGCGACATACCCAAGTCTCCAGCCTGTCATCGAATATGTCTTTGAGGTGGCATTGACTGTAATAACATTGTCCGAAAACTTTGCAGGACTTACATGCTCACCCTCATAAATGAAATGTTCATACACCTCATCAGAAATGATCGTGATATTGTGGTCGTCCGCCAGATCCGCAAATGCCTTCATATCATCCCTAGTCTGCACCGCACCTGTGGGATTTGAAGGAGAATTAACGATCAGCGCTTTGGTCTTTGAAGTTATTCTTTCCATTACATCCTCAGGACGCATTGTCAGATCCTCATCAAGCGGCACTCCGACAGCATGACCTCCCATCATTTCAGTCAGTGCATTGTAAGATACAAAACCCGGGTTTGCAATAAGCACCTCATCGTCCGGATTGACAAGTGCAGCTATTGCGATCTCAAGTGCTTCAGATGCACCTGATGTGACTATGACCTCATCCGGAGAAACTTTAAAACCATTTTCCTCATTGAACTTATGACTCAATGCATCACGAAGTTCCACAATGCCGGATCCGAATGTATATCCTGTGAATCCTTCATTAATGGCATCAATTGCTGCTTGCCGTATGTGGGATGGTGTGTCAAAATCAGGCTGTCCGAGTCCGAGATTGATCGCATCCGAGCCTGCAGCCTCGAATATCTTCCGGATACCGGATATGTCTATATCCAAAACCCTTTGTGCAAACTTCGTATCAGCCATAGTA
>JAUVET010000263.1 GCA_030594665.1 Methanosarcinaceae archaeon | reverse complement strand
GTGCCGGTTGATACCCTTTTGCTTGCCGGTATAGCTGTTGGTTCATTTCTGGCTGCGATTACATCGTTAATCATTTTCCTTGCCCAATCGCCCCATCAGATAATCTTTTGGCTGATGGGAGGACTCTGGACTGCAAACTGGGATAAAGTGAAGATCACAGCAATCCTTGTGACGATCGGCATCGCCATGTTATATCGCTATTCATGGAAACTGAATGTAATGCTGCTGGGTGAAGAAGAAGCGCAGTATCTTGGTGTTAATGTTGAGTATGTGAAACAATACGTACTTGTGTTTTCTGCATTAATTACGGCTGCAGCAGTATCAGTCAGCGGGATTATCGGGTTTGTGGGACTCATCATCCCCCACATCATGCGCATTCTTGTGGGTCCGGATCACAGGATACTTTTCCCTGCTTCGACCCTGATGGGTGCAATTTTCCTGATACTTACAGATACTTTTGCCAGAACCATCATGGACTCGGTAGAACTGCCGGTTGGCGTAGTAACTGCCATGTTCGGTGCCCCATTTTTCATCTATCTCTTAAGAAAGAGGAGGGACAACCTGTATGCTTAACATCAAAAACCTGAATGCAAGTTACGGACAGAACCATGTCTTACAGGAGATCGGGTTAAGTGCAACTAAAGGTGAATTTATAGGGATAATCGGTCCGAACGGTTCAGGAAAAACAACATTGCTGAAAACTATTACAAAGATTTTAAAACCCACCTCCGGGACGATTCTAATCGATGGAACAAATATTGTGGAAATGGAAAGCAACGAAATTGCAAAAAATGTGGCTGTTGTCTCGCAGGTGGTTTCAATTAACTTCGAGTTTACTGTAGAAGACATTGTGTTAATGGGGAGAAATCCATATATCAAAAGTTCTGAAACCGTAGAGGATATTAATATCGCAAATGATATGATGAAGAAAACAAACATCCTTCATTTGAAAAACCGATTGATCACACAATTAAGCGGAGGGGAACTGCAAAGGGTGATCATAGCAAGGGCTCTTACGCAGACGCCTAAGATCTTGCTTCTTGATGAACCGACTTCACATCTGGATATCACCAACCAGATCGATATATTAAATCTTGTGAAGAGATCTTCAAGAAAAGGTATGGTTGTCATAGCAGTGATGCATGACCTGAACCTTGCTGCCTATTATTGCGATAAGATATGCCTTCTGCGCGATGGATGCCTTATATCGATCGGAACTCCGAAGCAGGTGTTGACCCCTTCTAATATTGAAGTTGCATTTAACCTTCCAATCGAAGTAATGAACAATGATAGAACTAATTCGATCTATGTGATGCCTATACTGGAGCCATTAAATGAAACATCGGATTAAGGATACAAGCTTGATCATTGAAGGCAATTTTGAAGCCATAAGTTCAGGTATAAACGGCGGTAGGGGTCGTGTTGGAAGTCTAATTAACCATCAGGTGCAATCTGGTTTTGACCACTGTGAACCTGCAGAGTATATGGATAATGTAGCTGATTCCCTTATGCTAAAAAAGCCTTACTTCGGACTTTTAACAGCAGTTGACATGAATGACCTATGTGTAATGACAGAGGATTACCTGACAACTTTTGTCACTGCTGGTATCACTCATCCTTCTGGTTTCAGGGTTAACAAACCGGGAACCATTAATATAATTATTACTGTTGATGGAATGTTGTCCGAAAGTGCAATGGTCGGTGCAATAATTACAGCCACCGAGGCAAAAGGACTTGCACTTTTGGATATGGGATATGATTTTTTAGGAACAACTACTGATGCTGTGATGGTGGCATATGAGAAAAATGTAGAGGTAGGGACATATCTGGAATATGCAGGCCCATACACAGAGTTTGGTGAGATGATCACAAGAACTGTTATGAAAGGTGTTAAAGACGGAGTAAGAAAAAACGAGCGGAATTCATTCGCAAATAAGGATTGAATGCAGTTTTTTATGAACTTGATTTAATTATAATATTATGTAGCGGTGGGACGCAGTTCCGAAATCCAGATGTTCCAGTGAATATGGAATAATTTTTCACCGCAGAGCACGCTGAGTACGCAGAGGATTTTACATTGGTAACTCTGCGCCCTGCACGCCTCACAGGCGTAGCAGACACTCACCTACTACGTAGTTGATTGCCTCAGCGTCCTCTGCGGTGAATCTTTTTTGCCACGATCCATTTATCTGGAATATATTAAAAAGTCCCTCAAATCCCTTGCCAGTCCTGATATGTGCAGATCGCTTTCAGCAAATATGTCAAGCCTACCTGATCCAGTGGTGCTTCATATTGCATTAAATCGATTGTTATCCATACCACTCACACTTGTTATCTGAAACCTCAAACAGATATAGTAGTTCCTTTATTCTACAAGCATAAATAACTGATCCGGTTGCAAAATCGAAAATAACATATGAAAAATGATTGTCATGTATGGACAATAATAGACTGGTGGGCTGGTCAATGAATACTACTTATGCAACAATTACCGGTATTTTGATCGGCATCTTCATCTTTGGGCTTAAAACCGGAGTAGGATGCGGTTTTGCAAATATCAAATGGAAAGATGTCCTGATCTTAGCCACAGTTTACCTGGTCATATCCATAATTATCGGAAGCCTTATTGGAATGGTGGACCAGTCATACCTGGATGGCATTGCAAGCCTGGGAATGACATTACATGTTTTCATTGCAATGATCCTGATCGCAGCCGGACTATACACACTTAAAGAATGTTCTTGTGATCATGACGTTTCAAAGAAGACCTTCCTTGCGATTTCCATACCATGTCCGGTTTGTTTAACAGCGCTTTTTATGTCCTGCATGATACTGGCATCAAGTCTTGGGACCAGTGGATTGAAAGTAGGATTGCTTGTTGGAGTTGTGTTCTTTGTATCAGTGGTGTCATCCACATTTATGTTTAAGAAAATGAAACGCCCTCCTGAAGACCTTGGGACTGTAATGATGTTCCTTGGAATATTCTACCTGCTGGGAGCGATGATAGTTCCTGCATACAT
>JAUVET010000161.1 GCA_030594665.1 Methanosarcinaceae archaeon | reverse complement strand
CCTGGAAATGCGTGAGTCACTTCTTGCTACTGACACACAAAGCAGCGTCTATCAATCACAGGTTGCAATGACGCTCAACAACCTCGGCAGCCTGCTATCTGATATGGGACGACCAGAAGTAGCGAATGAAAAGTACGAGTGCGCCCTTGAAATGCGTGAGTTACTTCTTGCTACTGACCCCCAAAGCAGCGTCTATCAATCAGATGTTGCAAGCATGCTCAACAATCTCGGCATCCTGCTATCTAATATGGGACGGCCAGACGAGGCATTCAAATGTTATCAAAGATCCCTTTGCATCTATACCGAGCCCATGCAGTACCTGACAATAAAGGAAAAAACAAGGGCAATAATCAATATCATCCAGCTTGTTTCAGGATGTGCGGAAGAAAGTACAAACACGTATCATAAACTGGACTATTTCAAGAAAGTGTATAAAACATATACTGATCATGACATTTTCTTTTCTAAATACGAGATGGTGCATGAAAGACGGCTGGTGAAAGAAGCAGGTTTGAGTGCGCATATCCAGTATCTCATGATCAATGCAAGTATTGAAAATGATAAAGAAAAGCGCATTGAGAAATATGAAACATGCATACAGGAAGTTGAACAGATTGCTGAGGCCGAAGATGACGGGGAACTGAAAGAACTCTGGATATCGGTTATATATTATCTTAAAGGCAGGCAATTCGTAAACAGGGCGATGCAGTCCGACCCTCCTGACAGGGAATTAATGGAGAAAGCAATTGAACAATTCGAATTTGCAAAGGATAGGTACGCTCAGGCAAATGTGTGCTACTGCATCTATACTGTTCTTCTTGAACTTGAAAGCATAGAGGTGCTGGACGATGGAACCGTGTCGCATATGAAAAGTCTGCTCAAACACGCCATTGAAAGCCTGCCTGATAAAATGGACAATACTGTAAGATCAGCACTTCACGAGATAGAGGTACTTCTTGATAACAGGAACCTGAAAACAGACCCTGATATGTTTGAGCGTTTGAACAAATGCATAACAAAAATCGATTACTATGCACTGCGTGAGCATTTCAGCCATATAGCCCGTAAGATAAAAAAATATCTTGAGGAACCCTTTAGCCCAAATATATCCTATAGAAACTGGGAATTGCATATCACATTCGCTGAACCCGAAAAGGTACAGGGCAAGCTCAAAATAAAGGCAGGTGACAGGGTTATTTTTGATGAACCCCTTCAAAAGCGCCATACGATATATCCAGAACACAGGTCACAGGTAAAAGATGAAACGATCACATTCATCACTGAAAAAGGAAGGGATGTGATAAGAGAATTAACGTACTCTGAAAAAATAAAACACGATGATGGCTATATCGATGTTCATTTTCTTGAACATGACTGCAAACGCCCCAAAACAAGCGGATATTTCAATATTGCAATAGTCCAGTTGAAATATCATCTAAAAAAGGAAGGGCATGCACTGGTAATCGAGGATGATGAAGCATATCACAAGAAGGTCATAGCCATACTGGATGCCGTAAAGGAAAAAGCAGATATTGTCGTGTTCCCGGAATTTTCAATACCATTCGATTATCTGCCTGGAATGAAAGAATATTCAGATGAAAACGGCATCGTCATTGTAGCAGGTTCACATTATATTACCGGTAACAACCTCGGTAAATACGATGAGGTGTTTCATGACGAATTTAATGATGACGATCTTCGCAAGAATATATCGCCCGTAATCATACCCTCCTCGGATAAAATATATCACACCGAAAAAATAATAGGGGCAAAAGCGGATCGTCCGTTATTTTATGAGGAAGGAATGACTCATGGTTCCCTTAACCGGATATTCAGATTAAATGATGATGTAACCTTCGGGGTCATAATATGCTTTGACTTCCTGCATGACGATTTAAGAAAGATCATTACGGATGCATGTAACGTTATTCTGGTTCCTCAGACCAACCCTGGTATTAAACGCTTCCACAAAATCGGTCACGGAGGGATTGACAATCTGAGAGGAGCTGGAAATAAGGCATACATCATGGCAAGTGGGATATTCACATACGACGATGGTAATAATAAAAAGGATGTTCACAAAAATATCATGGGCGGGGATTCAGGAGTAATACAGACACTTGACAAGGATTCACACAAAGAGCCAAGAAATGCCATCATAGAATCTATTAAAGTTGATGAGAAAGAAGTCCATGAGCAGTTCATCCAGATGGCGTCATTAAACATGCAGTTTAATCCTGCAAGGGACACACAGATGGGACCGGTGCCTATTACCTACACTCTTATCCATGTATTTGAAGAAAATGAGATTCTCAACCCTGCCGGGGATGACAAAACCGATGGTAAAAATCCGCAGGTATTTCTGGATTTGCTGGAAAAAATAAATGATTGCGAGGATAAGAATGAACTCAAACAACTTCTTGCGGATAATGAACAACTTATACAAAACCATTCCCCAATAATGTACAAAAACATTAGCGGTGACCTGACAAACTTGCGCTTCGGTGAGATCAAGAACAAGTGCGCCAATATTATTATAAAGTGATTTACAGAAGATGGGACTTTTATTATCTTTTTGAATGGTTCGGAAAACCGCAAGGCACGCAGAGAAAAATAAGAACCCTTTGCGCTCTTTGCGGTGAATATTTTATGCCACGATTCATATTTATCTCGAATATATTAAAAAGTCTCCAGAAAAATGATGTTGCATAGGTTTAAATGCCATTTGTTATCTGTAGGTTCAAGAAGAGACATTTTAATTTATTCCGGAATGGTTCGGAAAACCACAGAGAACACAGAGGGACACAGAGAAAAAATAACGATTCTCTGTGTCCTCCGTGTCCTCTGTGGTTTATTTTATTTGCCATGATTCATATCATCCGGAAGATAATAAAAAGTACCTTCAAGAAGTTATAACTTATATACGGCACAATTACACAATTTCGGTGAAAACAATGGCACAAATCACACACTGGGCAGACATTATCGCAGACGAGGCACTTAAACTTTCAAACAAGCACCTTGTAGCAACAGGTATCACCCCATCCGGTCACATTCACATAGGCAACATGCGGGAAGTCGTAACCGCCGATGCAGCCTTTCGGGCACTGCTTGACAAAGGCGCGGACGCTGAACTCATATACATAGCAGACACATTCGATCCGCTCCGGAAAGTTTACCCGTTTCTGCCTGAAAGTTATGCAGAACATGTCGGAAAACCGCTTTCCGAAGTTCCATGTCCTTGCGGCGAATGCAAGAACTACTCAGACCATTTCCTGAAACCCTTCCTTGAGGCACTTGGAAAATTAGGAATTCATCCGAAGGTCTATCTTGCAGATGAGCTCTACAAAAGCGGTGCATACACAGAAGCGATAAAAACAGCCCTGCTAAAACGTGATGAGATCGCAAAGATCATTGATGAAGTGACCCACAAAACAACAGCGGATGATTGGAGCCCGTTCAACCCGATCTGCAGCGAGTGCGGAAAGATCAACACCACGAAAGTAACCGGATTCGATGCGGATGCCGAGACTGTGGACTATACCTGCTCATGTGGTCACTCCGGTACTGTTTCGATGAGGGGGGGCGGAAAACTCACATGGCGCGTGGATTGGCCTGCGAGATGGGGCATATTGGGTGTCACGGTCGAACCGTTCGGCAAAGACCATGCATCCAGAGGCGGTTCATATGACACCGGAAAGAGAATATCAAAAGAGATATACGGCTACGAAACACCCCACCCGATCGTATATGAGTGGATCATGCTCGGGAAGAAAGGCGCAATGTCATCATCAACCGGCGTAGTGGTTTCGATATCGGATATGCTCAAGGTCGTGCCACCTGAGGTGTTGCGGTATCTTATTATCAGGACGAAAACCGAGAAACATATCCAGTTCGACCCTGCACTACCTCTTCTTACACTTGTTGACGAATACGAGAGATTACACTACAAGGAAGAACCAACAGAATATGATGACACAGTCATTAAACTCTCCCACGCAAGCGGAATCTGCCATACGGATATCCCGTTCAAGCACATGGTCACGATCCATCAGGTAGCGCGAGGGAATATTGACCGGATCATGAATATTGTAGCACGTGCAGGATACAATACGGATAACGAAAAATGCATACGGGAACTTACGGAAAACGTAGGCAACTGGCTTGGGATGTACGCCCCTCCCATGGTTAAGTTCAGTGTGCAGGATGATGTTCCGGTTCAATCGGCTACGCTTTCGGGCGTACAAAAAGCATTCCTTAGTGCGTTCTCTGATCTAATAAATGAGAGCGGGGAACTTACAGGTGAAGATTACCACAACCTTGTGTACTCTGCAAAGAACGTGGGTTCCGACATGCATTCCGCAATCGCGCAGATGCTCGGAATTGAGACGGGTGAGCTGGAAGTGAATCCAAAGGATCTGTTCAAAGCCATATATATTTCAATACTCGGTCAGCAGTCAGGCCCAAAAGCGGGATGGTTCCTCTCATCCTTGGAAAAGGATTTTTTGGTCAGGCGTTTCAAGGATGCATCGACCTATCAGCCATAACCTATGAACCATA
>JAUVET010000024.1 GCA_030594665.1 Methanosarcinaceae archaeon | reverse complement strand
ACTCTGATCGTGTCAGAATCAATAAAACGCCACTCGTCTATCGGTACCTCTGTGCCATTTATGGTTCCGGAATTGACACTGGTTACGTTTACAACGCTTGCATCGAAGGATAGATCAAACTGCCCGGAGTCAAGATTGGAGATATCTGCAATGTCTATCGTTGCATCAAACGTACTTGAGACAGGTTCCGGAGCACTAACAGTGACAGGTATTCCCACAGTGATTCCGTCATCAAACCAGAGCGATGATGTTTCATTTGATTCGATATCAACGAGTAATCCATCGGACATAGCCAGAACGCTCGTATCATCAATTACACCCGGCACCTCGAAACTGATCGTTGCAAGTGAACCGGATCCGCTTACTCCAGTAATACCAGGGAGATTGAATAACACTCTGATCGTGTCAGAATCAATAAAATTCCATTCATCTATCGATATTTCCGTACCGTCTATGGTTCCGCAATTGACACTGGTCACGTTCACAACGCTTGCATCGAATGACAGGTCAAACTGCCCGGAGTCAAGATCAGCAACATTGTAAATGTCGATAGTAACATCGAACGAATCTGATACGACTTCCGGTGCATCGACGCGAACCTGTGCCTTTTGCGCCATCATCATCACCATCAATGCGTCAGGTGAGTTAACCTTGCCATCAGCATTCACATCCGCACTTTCCAGATTCGGAACAATGCTCCCGACTGACATTTGCAGCGCGAGCATTGAATCTGCTGTGGTGATTCTGCCATCGTTGTTTGCATCTCCAACTATGTTAGAGTCTGCCGATGCTGGTGCGCTGAACATTATAAGAGTTATCAGCGCATAGTAGATTAGATGTTTAATTATCATTGTAATATCACCTCATTACTTTTCCCGCAATATTTGCACTGCAATCAACAGAACAGATACACCTGCAAATAAACTGAAACCCGGAAGGCCAGGCTTCTCCTCATCTGGTGGCTGGATAGGGGATTCTTCCACAACGGCCGTTGGCTCTGTGACAATGCTTTCTTTCTCAGGTGACACGTCCACCTTTTCACCAGTTATTGCAAATGGCGAGAAACCGGGCGTTTCAGATTCAAAATAGATGTATTTGTCATCTTCCTCATTCTTCTTGGTGGGAAGAGGGTTCCAGACATCATCGTGGTGCCTGCACAACCTGATCGTTGATACCACGATATCATTGTCTTCGATCCAGGACTTTTCAACCTTGAACTCGACCTTCACATCAGCAATGTTGTCCGATGTAGCAAATCCCGCTTTCCCGACCCAGATGTTCATATTCTGGTAAACCATACCCGGCGGCGCGCTTCCCATCAATGCGGATGTGCCTTTGAGCACTTCGACCGTCGCCAATATTCCGCCTGCGTTCTTTAGGGGTGTGAATTTAATGGTATCGATGGCGTTTGATTCTTCTTTGAATTCGTATAATGTCTCTTCATCTTTAATGGTGTATTCACGCACGACGTCCTTTACTTCGATGTTCTCGTATGTTTCACCGCTGGATCCGCTGGATCCGCCACCTCCACCACCTGAACTGCTACCACTACTGCCAGACCTTTTTGTTATGACAAACACAATCCCATCCTCTGTGTCCACCGCCACAGGTTGAGGTGAGGCATTCATCGTATGTGCTTCAACTTCTGTGACAAGTGTTGAGTTGTCGCCAGTATTACCACCGACTACATCGAATGTTACAATAAACAACTCACCATCGTTATTGATCGCATCCGGATATGTTGCAAAACTGATGATTGTTCTTCCAGAGCTGATATTATACGACCAGAGTGCATCAGATAAGCTTTCTATCATCGCTCCGCTCGCAACATTCGTTGCTTCCAGAATGCCCGCATCGTAGGTCAGTCCGATATCCATGGCACCTATGACTGATGCGTTCACGATGTTGATCGATACACCCACAGTATCACTGACGCTGCCTTCTGCACTTCCAATATGTACTGTAGGCGTTTCTGCTGCCAGACCAATCTGGCAAAAACCAATTGACAAGAGCACTGCTAAGATGCACATTACTGTGTGTAATTTTATTATTTTTTGTAACATAATTCAATTTCTCCGAATTGTGATTAATTTATCATAGGATTATTCAATTATTCAAACCGTGTGCTGTTTTTATTAAAACGTGTGTGCTTATTATTAATTATGAGCTTAATCGTAACATCAAAGGATATAAATATTTCGATTTGTAACACGCATTGTTAAAAATATTATTAAACAGTCATTGAGATGTGAAGAAAAAGCGGTGATACAAAAATATGTATCCACTTCAAAAAGCAGGGTAAAATGCATTTCGGATTATCTAAATCAAGTGCTAAGCAGCTTTCGATTTCAAAATGTAGTTAGTTACCCTTAGATTTGAAGCGGATACAAAAATATTGTATTTATTTAGCTGGTTGGATAAACAATGTAACAACCCACGCCGCAGGCGGCGCATTCCCTCACCACGAATCTATTATTAATATATTAAAAATGTCGGAAAATCCACATTTCGATGTATTTCAACTTATGAAAGAAATGGGGCATAATGTGGCATGGTATTTTACTCTCAGACATTATTCAATATGTCTTGATTTTACCACTTTCCGACAGCCTCACATTTTGAATATTTTAGAAATTGTTATAATGTAGGAAGTTGTAATAATTATTGAAAAAAATATTGTCTGCCGTTCAAGAAGAGCATTTGAAATAATTATGTCGCATGTGGCTTTGAATACCTTTTCAAATTGGACCACAAAAAATGTGAAGTGTAGAATCATTGAGTATTGATGCGCCGATGTCAGAGTAGATCAAATTCAAACCATCCAAAATCCGTAAGCAAATATCACATTGTTTCTACACGATCACGAGATGCGCCGCAGCCAGTTGTATCGGATATGCTTTATTCTTTTTTCCTGAATGCAAGATACACTGCCGCAAGTACACCTATCGAAAATAGTGCCCCAAATCCGGATGTTTCGTTTTCAGTCGTATCTGCCTGAATCGATGTCTTTGGCTTGGTTATAACACTTTCGACACCATCCCAACTTGTAGGTATCGCATCTGCCATAGTGTCGACAAGCAATCCGTCAGACATCTCCATAACGCAATCTCCTGACACTATCGTTTTAAAATGTATCGTTGCAAGCGATCCGGATCCGGACACGCCATCGATGCCGGGAAGATTGAAGAGCACTCTGATTTTGTTTTCGCCAACTACCCAGTTATCTATGGGTATGGTGGTTCCATCGATATTTCCATCATCGATACCTGTGACATTCACGGCAGACGAATCAAAATATAGATCGAACTGCCCTGAATCAAGGTCGACAACATTTTTTATCTCTATCGTGACATCGAAATCGCCGTCCACCCTTTCGGGGGCATTGACATTGACATTTGTTTGGTATGCTGCCACAGGTGTTGCAGGTATTATCATTATCATCGAAATGATGACAATTGTCCATATTGTTCTTAAAATCATTAACATAGCATAAATTATATCATTAATAAACTATTCGTATGAATAAATATGAAATAATTAACTTTAAGTATGTCCTTTTCCATGATATACAATATGTTTGACTGGATTTTGATAATAATTGCGGCAATTGCATGCTACGCATTCGTTGCTTATTTAGAACATAAGAAGAAGATCGACTTGGCAGACCGTGGACTGTGGAAGCAGGAAAAACAAGAAAAACCTGAACATAAATTAATTACCGGAATTTTCTTCTTACTATTGGGAGTAGCGCTTCTGATAGGATCGTACTTCGTAGAGCCAGAATTGATGAGTGGATTATGCATTTCAAGTTTATTAACAATCGCGGCTGGAATAGCATTGATAATCGCTTACGTTATTAGTAAAAAGAATCTTACGTCCGTCTCCCCCTCATAATTACAAATACAGCCGCGAAGAAGCCGACTAGCATACAACCCAATCCTGCATCCACCGTTTTGTTTGTTTTAGCAGCAGCCACGGTGGTGGTTGTTTCATCTAAAGTATCGATTGTTTGTGTAGCGCGCGGAGTTACTACCGGATTCACCGTGATATATCTTGTTTTTGAAATAACGGTTCCATCGTAACCCTGAGTGTCTACAAAGTGCGCAACAGCGGGCGGCAGTTCAACAGAACCAGTCATGTTCAGCTTCATGCTATAACCGAATGTCTGACTTTCACCCGGCCTCAAAACCATCTCTGCGCCGGGCACACCATCTGTCAGCACAGCATTCTCAGGGAGGTAATCAGTCACATCAATGCTTGCCAGCACATTCCCGGTATTTTTCACCTCGATAGTGACAGTCACAATTCCATCCACGTTAATAGTATCCGGGGTTACTGTTTTTGATACCTCGATCTTTGGACCGTACACAGTAATATAGGGGGAATTCGACCGCGCAGAACAAGTCTTACCATCTTCAGTCCATTGCGCAATCACAGCCGGGATAACATATCCCTCTTCATTCGGCTGTAGTGGTTTTAATGAGTATGTAAAACTCCTGCACTCACCAGGCTTGAGATTCAATTCCCATTTCAGAGGTGAATCTTTATTCAACTCAAAGTCTGGCGGCAGGGTATCGCTTATCTTAATTGTGTTGATGGGATATGTACCATCATTTCTCAACGATATCGTGACTGTAGCAACCTCATTAATGTAAATATTATCATTTATTGATTTTGTGATCCTGAACATGCCCAGCACGTCCACAGGATACGATTCGGAATAAGAATATCCCATACCTTTTAGGTCATAATAATCGATATTTACTGCTATATTGAATGCAGTGTCCGCTACCACAGAAGGCACACCAAATCGCAGTGTAATCGGATCAAACGCTGTAGTATCCGTTTTACCATCTACAAGTTCCCCTTTTTCGAGTTCATTGTAATGATAATATGCCTTTCCACGGATTATTTCGAGACCGCCTGTATCCACATAGATATCTATATTATGTGCCTTAGCATCCCCTGTGTTTTGAATATTGAGGTCCATTTCAATATATGATGAGTATGCAGGATAATCATCCCTATTGGTCTCAAATTGCACATCAAAACGCGGCATACCCCGTGATTCCATCTTGATCTTCACCCACGGCTCCTCTGGCAGATCCGTTGTCCAATCCTGAGCTGGTATTGAGAATTCGAGGGCAGTTATCCTGATTTCATCGTCATAGATGTAATTATCGTCCTCAACAAGTGTTTGATCAGCGACCAGAATGCCGTTTTCATACAACTTTATCCCAACGAACTGGATTTCATTCCGGTCAGATTTGGGGAAATTATAAGCCTCCACGGTATAATTACCGTTCGAGATTGTTTCACCAAGATTAAGCTCCTTTGAGTTACCGCATGCCCATTCCAGATCATCCTCGCCGTATGCGCAGGCAATGTTAATGCACAAGATGATTATCAAAAAATATAGAAATATCTTCATAGACATCAAACTCTTCTAATTTGTATCAGTGCAAACATAACAGCAATAAATCCAATAAGTGTATAAGTAGTCACTATGTAATGTTCCAGACCGTTATTTTCAGTAGAATCTGCCTCCTGTATCGGGTTTGGGTGCGTCATAGTATTAATTGGCGTGGCAGGGGGAGATGAATTTGTACCTTTGGTCGATTGAGTCGAGGATGATGCCAGCGTAGAAGAAGTCGAAACCGGGGTTGGATTCTCTTCATGTACAGGAATTATATCCACCTCTGTATGCATATCGACATATAGAGTCACGGCATCTTCGCTTGTTATGTAACTTCTGGCAATTTTTTCATAATGTTCCTCGGTGTCAGGATCGAACCATTCAATCTTGAACGAATGTAATGCATCTTCATCCTCCTCAAACTCATATTCACCATAATCACCGATATTATCGGAAGAAATGCTCAAGTACTTTCTGTAATTCCCATCGATGTAGAGATAGACATCCAGATCATCATCATCGAGATTCTTTATATATACATGAGAACTGATCTTATCTTCATCTTCGTCATGCTCATCAGTCTGAAGTATTATGGTTGTTACATCTGTTATGGTGTATTCTTTGGTCATCTCATACCATTCATTGGTGTCAGGATCAAACCATCTGATTGTGAATGTGTGTATCCCCTCTCCGAGGTCATAATCATCATACTCTTTGGTCTTACCAGATGAAATACTCTCAAAACCCTCATCATTCCCATCGACCAGGAGATGAATATCCAATTTGTCATCATCGATGTTTTTCACATATACTGTAGTGGTGTGCGTCGTCAGTGTCCCAGTTGGTGAATCGCCAATGGTCACCATGTCATTAACCCAGTTTGCAGGTATTTTATCTGATTCCTTATCGACAAGTAGTCCATCAGAGAGATTCAGAAAACTGATATCTCCGCTTCCTCCCACCACTTCAAATCTGATCGTTGCAAGAGTCCCAGACCCGCTAACACCACTGACCCCGGGAAGATTGAAGAGCAGTCTGATCGAGTTTGCATCCATAAAATAACAGTTTTCTATTGGCACTGCTGTGCTCCCAATCTCCCCATCCCCTACATCATTATCGAGATCGGTCACATTTACAACGCTTGAATTGAATGATAGATCAAACTGTCCGGAATCCAGATCATCGACATCATCGATCTCGATTGTGATATCAAATCTGCTACCAGACTCATATTCGGGAGCATCGACACTGACTGTCACTGCTGTTGCATTGGTTGCAAATACTATTAACAAAATCAGGATTGCAATAATATTTCGTTTCAGGTTTTTGTTCTGTACGTACATGGTATCATCACTTGAGTAAAGTTAATGAATAGGTAGAAGCTAATAATCCGATTAACGAGTAAATAGCAATAAAATTGTGTGTTGTTAGCGTTTCCAGTCCGTCCAATTCGTCTCTATCAGATGTCTCGGTCGGTACTGCTGTATCCGGTGTATCCTGCGCTGCAGGTGTATACGAGGTAGTTGGTTGGGGAGTTGAATCCGGCGATGTGGTCTTTACAGAAGTTGTAACTGGCGTTGGTGTCGGTGTTGTATCAGCCATTGGTGTTGATGCAGATGTTGAAGTACCAACGATCACGTTATCGTTGAACCAGTTTGCAGTTATCAAATCTGAAGATATATCAACGAGCCCTCGTTCAAATGTGTCAGATGTGTCAGACAAGTCTATGATAGTGGTATCTTCAGGGTTACTAACAACTTCGAAAACGATCTTTGCCAGATATCCGGAACCACTTACTCCTTCTGCACCGGGAAGATTAAAAATTACCCTTATCGTATCATCATCCATTAAACGCATAATTATAGGTACTTCCGTATCATCGATACTTCCCACCTTCACCTCTTCAACATTCACAACGCCCGAATCGAAGGAGAGTTCGAACTGCCCGGAATCCAGATCAGTCACGTCCTCGATATCGATCGTGACTTCAAATGTACCAGATACATACTCAGGTGCGTTGACACTGACATTAACATCTATATCCCCCGCTGCCGTAACTATCGCGGGTATCAAAAGCAGTGTGATTGATATAAATAGTAACATTTTTTTTACAATAGAGTTCATCTTTATCACCTCATTTCTACATTGCACAGATATCGTGGATGCATCGATTTACGGAAGAGTTGACCGATCTCGTTGAACAAATATTCTCTACCATGTACACTAACGCAGAACCCTCAGCGGCAAAGATCCTGCATCCGTTCACCATAAGTATCCAATCAGTATATCTCGAAGCAAGGTTCAAATCATGGATTGCCATTACGTCGGAGATTGCGGAGTCGTTATAAACATTTTTTAGATTATCATCAAATCCATTATTATTATTATTTAATGTTACGATTGCTTCAAAAAGTAATCTCAAATATTATAAAACTTGTGATTATGATTATTGGTAAAAATTGAGATTATCAAATTAGCTCATAATTCCTCCCAATCTAATTTTCAGTAGTTCACTAAAAATACCTCCTAAATTTATCACCATCCATTCACTTAAGACACTCAACTGCTAACCTTATCCTTAACTTTCGCCTCACCCATTCCGCAACAAGAAGTATGAATATATCAAATCTGAATAGATCCTCATCCATAGTTTGAGGTCCTGGTTTAACAATTGTAAAATGTTTTATTTGAAGTGTCACCCACACGTTTTTAAGAAGAAATGAAACCAAAGCATAGAAATATCGAATTGTAGGATTTTTGGATGAAGTCTTTGGTTTAACCAAATTTCTCATCCTGTAAGATGATTCAATAGCAAACCTTTTCCTATAAATCGTACTGACTTTCCCTGGATTCCAATTTATTCCATAAACAACAAAACCAAGGTTTTCGTTACCTTTTTTCCCTCGTTTACCTTTTCGGTATTTAACATCAATAGCAATCGTCAACTGAATCTTGTTATTGAAACTTTTCATTAGATAAGACTCATAACGACTTTTCTTTCCATCAAGAAGTGCTTTGATCTTCTTTCCTTTCCTCACAACAGGAACAATATGTGGTATTTCATTGTTTTGTAGGAAAGTAAATACTTTCGAAGAATAGAATTCTCTATCTAAGCAAAGGACATTGATCTTGAAATTAAGACTACTGATCAAACGCATGAAGTAGGTGAGGTAACCAATTTTTGTTTTGCCTTTTTCTACAGGTAGAACAGATAGTGTAAACCGTTTATTTTTGTCAATGATGTACAGTGAGATGTATGAATAGAATGAGTTTGTTGACTTTTTTTGCTTGTCCTCGTATTACATATCCCGAATTGGAAACATCTGTTTGACCATAGTAAGGATAATTGGTGTAATCGATAGCAAAGTCATATTTTTGGTTAGGCTTGAGGGTTTGAAGAGGTAGCTGCATAAGGATTTTGTTATTTGAGTTTATGAGTTGTCTCGCATCGATTTTTTGAAGATGATATGCTCGAATTAATAGCACAGATATGCATCGACATGAACGTAGACGGTCACCGTGCTGATATTACTATGATGAAGACGGCCAGCACCATCTCAGCCCTTAACAGTCGCACAGAGGTCAGCGAGGAAGATATAAGAGAGACGGCAGAACTTGTTCTTTCTCATCGAATGCGCAGAAAGCCTTTTGAGGAACAGTCCGACAACCGGGATAAACTTGATGAGACCTTTGAAAAACACAAGGAAAAGCAGCAAGACGATGAAGAGGAGACGGAACGGTCCGAAGATACCGGACAAAACAATGATGGTGGCTCAGATGATGGGGGTGGTATGCCTGATAGCCCCTCCGAGACTACTTTTGAAACGGGTGAAACGTTCCAGCTGAGACCCATGTCTGCGGAGCATGAGCTAAAGAACAGGGATGGATCGGGCCGCCGTAGCAAAACACGTACCAATTCAAAGTCGGGAAGGTGTGTGAAAAGTGCAATACCGCATGAGAAAACAACGGATATTGGCTTTGATGCAACTTTCAGGGCAGCAGCGCCAAACCAGCTTGGGAGGGCGAAGGATGGCAAAGCTATTGCCCTGCACCAATCCGATATTAGGGAAAAAGTACGCGAAAAAAAGATAGGCAATACGATTCTATTTGTGGTGGATGCCAGCGGTTCAATGGGTGCCCGGGAGCGTATGAGGGCTGTAAAAGGTGCGGTTCTTTCCCTGCTGATAGATGCGTATCAGAAAAGGGATAGGGTTGGACTTATTGCATTCAAGGACAAAAGTGCTGAACTCCTGCTCCTGCCTACATCAAGTGTTGAGCTTGCAAATAAATACTTGCAGGATCTGCCAACCGGAGGCAAACACCTCTGCCGCATGGTCTTTTTAAGGGACATGAAGTCATGCTGTCAGAGATCAGGCGTGACCCGGATACATTTCCATTTCCATTCCTGATCCTGATCTCGGATGGTAAGGCAAATGTCAGTATGAAGGGGGGATCGGCTATGGAAGAAACAAAGAGGATCGCTTCCCTGTTTAAGATGGATGGGATACAGTCCACTGTAATTGACACAGAGACCGGGGGAATTAGATTCGGTTTTGCACAGCAGATATCGGATGCCATGGAGGCCAAATACTTAAAACTGGAAGAGTTAGAATCAGATTCGATTGTGGATGCAGTAAAATATTCTATTGCAGGGTAAGGATTTGTGTGAAAAACTTAATAAGAAGTTTTGAAACAAGCTTATAATCACATCACCCGAATTGGCATTGTTTATGTTATCTAGCGATACAATGCTTGCAGTTATCATCAGGAAATTTATGGATGTGCCCACCATTCCCGAAAGTCACAAATAATAAAATTGGTTCTCACAATCATTATGGAAGATAAGGAACTCATTCAAATTGCACTAGGATTATCACTCCCTGGTTTGTAAAAAGTATCAATCTTGATACTTCTAAATAGAGAATGGACATTCATCTTGATTTTATCAAGGGAACTAAATTCCCATATCCTGTTTACAACAAGTTAAGTGGACTACATGATACAAAAGAAAAAGTCTGAAGACACCTCGATTTCTTCCATTATGAAACATACCTTCATGCAAGAATTCATCTAATAAAATGTAGTGAAGATGGTGTAAAGCTTGCTGATGTTCCTTGGACAAGACAAAACACTGGGTTTACATTATTCTTTGAAACTTTTGTTAGTATGTCTAAAGAAATGACTGTGTCTTCTATTATGGAAATGCAATGATATTCCTAATAGCAGGTAAACTAAGTTGTCGGCTAAGTCAGAGGGATTACTCCCTCTTTCTCGCCTAAGAACTGTACGTGAGACTTTTACCTCATACAGCTCAAGCATCTCTTAACCTTTACAGGCAACAGTTATTCAATAACTGCTTTCGTAATCTTGACTTGTATTCTATTATCATGTGATTCGACTGAATTCCAACCGATGTCATTCCAATTGGGTCGTTGCATGTCTGTAAGTTTCTCGCCATTTAATTTATCGTGACCACTGATTAGTGATTTTGCTTTATTATCTGGTGTATTTGAATGACTTACATTCATAGTTATACCTTCATTCTTACGTTTTGATACCATAGAGTAAGTCTGCATCCTTTCGGATTAGGGCAAATTTTGAACCCTTATACACACCATTACAGTTTGTCATTCGCTTT
>JAUVET010000022.1 GCA_030594665.1 Methanosarcinaceae archaeon | reverse complement strand
CATAACGTCTGTCATGTAAGGACGATAAGAATCCCTATATATTATTAACTTATCCTTTACAGGTATGACCTTAGCGACCAAAACAACATCAATATCCTGTCCCACCTGCGGCGGTTCCGGATGCATCGAACCGGCAGGGGACACTCTGGATAACCTCTACTCCCTGTATATGGCATGTAACAATTGTCCACCTGACCCAAAACTCAAAAAGGATGCACCATTTCGGGTCATAGAACAGGAAGGATATGACAACAAACCATGCACCAACTGCGGGGCGCGCCATCTGGATATCGTGATGGCGGATGCGCTGGCAGTGATGATCGAGTATGGATGTCGAAGCAAGGATGCACACCTCTTTGATGTTGGAACTCCATTAATATCGATCGGATGCCCGCTCGCATTTGCACCGCGTCTTAAAACTGACGAACTTATTTTGATCGCTGATAATATCGACCAAAAGGTCGCAGGGAAACTTGTTGATATCCCTGAAATAAAAGGCGTGATAAAAAGAGTGGGAACTCCCACGCAGAGCGTGGGAATACTGGATATGAACAGCGAGCCGCATACTTATGAGTTGCTCGCAGGATGCGATGTGCGATGTGATGTTGTCGCATCAAGTTTTGGGGAACTGTGCATCTACAAGAGCCAGTCAAAGATACACATCGAATTCGGACGCGAATCACCCGAAAAGATGCAGGTTCTTGAGAGGTTATACATGCAAGGACACCTGACAGGCGAAAACGTGATAGATGGATTTTGCGGACCCGGGACACTTGGACTTATGTGCGTACTAGCGGGTGCAAAACATGTAATATTGAATGATGCATGGCGACCTGCGATCGACAATACACTCGTCAATATCGAAGTGAACAAGGATATACTTGGAGTTGAACTTGAAAAAATAGTTGACACATCAACACTGTCGGATATTGGAAATGAAACTGTCCATGTTGCACAGGCTAAAGGGGATGGCGTTGTGATAGATGTATTCCATGGAGATTTCAGGAAACTTCTTGATGTGGAAGAGGTTGACGATTTTGATATTTGCCTGATAGATACATATCCATCAGTTGATGCGACAGGATTTGCAGGACACGATGCAACAGGTCGCATGGTAATAATCTAGTGTCGGGTCAACCATACAATATCGCTGGATGGAAGGGGGCAAAACCGATGCGAAAACAACAACATTTGGATTGGTTGTAGTCGCTATTTTGAACCTTGTACCCGATGTTTGAATATTATCAAACGGTTTGAGTGTGTGACATCGAACTCTTGCCCGTTTGCTTCAAAGATGGTGACGAAATACGGGATTATTTTAGATACCGTTTCTTCATTTCTATAAGAATGCAGGATCTTTACATATTCATGACCCGGTTCCACATCTATCTCGATGTTGTTTACGATCTGTGACACTGCAAAGATCTTTTTTATCAACACGAGCAGTTCAGAGAGAGGAATATCCATGATAGGCTGATTGACCATAGTCTCAAAAATACCAACAACATCAGGCACATTACCCGCGACAATGTCCTCAAATAGGTTCCTTGGGAAAGCTACCATATTGTAGCCGGTTATTTTGTAAGCGGTTGCGAGTTTATTCCAAAATATCGGTTTATTGTGAAATTCCCCATACATTAGATCAAAATATCCAAAATGCTTTTTTATCCCGGGAGGCACTTCACCGGATACAAATGATGCTCTTTTAAAGTCAATACGAATCGATTTTGACCTGCGATAAAAACCATCAATGTCAAGTTGTTTCCATTTTGCAATGAACAATGCAACGTGTTCTGCAAAAAAATCCCTTAAGCATGAGTCACCATTTGAAAACATAATTGTTGCAGTATCCGGGTCATTAGGATCCATGCAAAAGATTGATACTTCTATGTCCCATCTGAATTTCTGACTCAGATCATTGAGGTATGCATCAAGTTCCAACATTGTCTGAACTGAAAATGGATTAATGAGTTCATCAACAAGTTCATCATCCAATAGACTGCCACTACTATTTTTTAGCAACCATTTGAGCGCCGTCCGATTTATTATGGTGTGTTCCCCACTTTCAATCAACTCATCGAATTCAGTAGAAGAAGAAGAATGCAGGGTATTCAAAAAGTCAATGGATTGTTCAATGGTTTCATGATTTTGCAATGCAACATCAGTTAGCTCAATCGTATCACGTATTGCTGCACTTAAATTACCACCATTCTCATCCAGAAGTGGCTGTAATTTTTTTAAGTATTTTTCATCCAGTGAAATGTTTTTCCTGATTAACATTGTTATCGAATTCCATATTATTTCAGGGCACTGTTCCAAAATCCAGTTATTCCAATGAATATGGAACTAAATTTCACCGCGGAGTACGCCGAGGGCGCAGGAGGTGAGTGTCTTCTGTGGTTGGTTTCTTATAGCAATCAGTGGCAGGTAAATGCGAATTTGAACGGATGTTTATTAGAGTCGATATCGGAAAAATAACTGGAAAATGGATATGTCCATATTTTAGTAGTATTTTATATATTTAGTAGCACTACAGTACTACGTGGTATTAAATGTTTTCACATATGTTTAGTATTAAATTCGTAACTATTCAGCCATCTTTAAAACCGAACGCAGATGGTGAAAATCCGCTTATTTGTGTCAATGGCGATACATTTTTTAGTTTTCAATACAGAGTCGCGTCCATCGATCTCAAAGGTGTTTGACAATTGTGTGCAATTATCTATTTGTAGACCATTCAATCTACCGATTACGTTTATGTATGGCTGAATAATTGCTTAGATCTTATATTACACACATATAAACACATTTAGATCCTAATTATGTTATTATATCTAGTTATATTAGAATTCACTCATTTTAGATGGACCATTATGATAATAAAGTATTATAACATCTTAACTCGACTTTGCCAGATCATACCATTAATGTTGTTACTGGTGCCGATTTTATGACCACGAATGCATTTTTACTAAGTAATCTCTTAATAGCGATTTGCTCTGTAATTTGACAAAATCAAGTTAATTAGTAGTAGTATTTTATTCACAATGCCATATATATTGATGCTACTATGTATATAGTAAGTGCACAACAAACATATTGTTTAACATAGGGGTGTGTTAAACATAGGGGTGTGTTAAACAAGCGGGTAGAGGAGTGGGTTTTATTCTTATTTTATAATAATACAAACAACACAAACCATCTAACTTTGAATTATTTAAATTCCATACAATAATTTATATGTGTTGACCACAAACACCAGAATATAGGTGATCTTGTATGGAAATTGGAAACATACTAAGTAATTCGTGGAATATATTCAAAAATCACATCGTAGCCTATACATCATCGGCACTTTGGTCGTAGTTTTAGGATCGATATTCATTATCACCATAGCCCCATTGGCTTATGGCTTGACCTACATGGCAGTCAGGGGAATAAAAGGTGAAACTGTAGAGACCAATGACGTATTCGAAGGATTCAACCACTTTATACGAAGCTGGGTATTTGTAATAACAGCCGGCATATTGTTACTAATAGGTTACATCTTTTTGATAATTCCAGGCATTGTACTGTCAATTTTATTGATATATGCCCTTCCGCTTCTTGTCTTAAGGGACTACAGTGAAATCGATGCGATATAAGAGAGCATCAACATAGGTAAAGAGAATTTTGCGGACACATTAGTACTGTTCATAATAATCGCAGTTCTAGATGCAATCGCAGGCTCAATACCACTTGCTTTTGCATTAGTGATACCATACACTACAATATGCTACACACTTGCAACTTATAGCCTAATAGGAGAATCCCAAAAACAACTGCGATTGCCGGTGAGATCGAATAAGCCAGAATCTTTCTGCGAAAACATGATGCTTGCTGCAAACTGATCAAACGGTTACAGCCGCATCAAGTTCATTTTTTGTAATATGCAAGTATGTTATAGCTCCGGGCATGCCATCATATCTCAAATTTATGGTTGATTCTTCATAATCAACCGGATCTGATTGCCCACCATCGATACTGAATATGACCGAACCATCCTTTGTAAGCAGCTTCATGTAGTGCTGGGTCAAATCGTTTAACGAAAACGATTGGTTATTTTTGTATATCACAAAATCAGGCAGCATACTTGTTGAAGTTACCGGACCCCATGAAAAATCAGGATTCGCACCACCTTGATTTGTATTTGGTGGGTAGTATTCCATAATAAACGTATCATCCAAAAAATTAACTTCTGCATTTTGTCCGGAACCTGATCCGTTAATCGGGAAAACATTAACTCCATCCCAATGCTCTTTATACTCAGCTCCTGCAGCTGTATCCTCATAGTATACTTCAATTACCAGTTGATTTGGACCACCTGATTTATCAAGAGTATAAGTAAGTGATTTGGTGCCGGATGAAGCAGTAATGTCGTAATTGGATGGATTCAGACCATTCTCATCTGAATTTTCAGCTTCTAAATGAAAGGAAAAGTTATAGATTGGTGAAGATTTTGTAGAATTAAGTGCCCCAATCTTAAATGAATCTGTCAATGTGGATTCCCCCATTAGGGGAATTACTTCCAGTTCAATAATAGCAGTCTTGTTTGCAGCATCCATAGTTGCACTGGTATATGTCTGTGCATTTGCATAATTTGCCCATGCATCATAGAATTCGCTTTTTATGTAGATAATGACCTTATCCGCTTCAAGTGGATTCACTCTGGTGCTCGACATTGTAGTATTTGGAAACAATACAAGAGGCATATTGCTTGAACTGATGGAAACACCCACATTACTGGTACCGCTCACACTCGACCTTCCATTTATCTTCATAAGTGGAAGAGTAAGCGTTTCACCATTGTAATGGAATTCCGGAGGCGAGATCAAAATTGTACCGCCGGTTGGATATTTTGACCATACACCACCACCCTCGTATGCTATGATGCGGTCATCCAGACTGTATTCAATAGTTCCAAGTGAACAATTAAATTCATCAAAACCACTTCCATTGACATAAGTATCCCAGCCCTTCCACCTATGACGATTCTGCATGAAATTATCGTAATTAGATGCACTCATATCAACAGTGACGATCACGATCTTACTATCATTATATGCATCCTGGTCACCATTGACATTGATGGTGCCACCCATAAGTGAAACATACGTTGTCTGGATAGGAGATTCGCCAAGCGCTACCTTACTTGTCCGCGAGTCAAAAACCGTGAAAGCCTGCTCAACTTTTTGTGCTTTAGCCATATCTTCCAATTCGTCAAGTGTGGGCACACTGTAAATGAGAAGAGTACTGATAGAAAGTACAGTTAAACCTAATATGAGTATAATTCCAATAACAGACGAAACCGCACTTTCAGACTTAAACATTTTCAAGTTCATTTTTCATGCACCATGCTTCTTTTTTATAGTATATGTTTTATAGAATTATATAGTTTGAGTTAAATCGACCGGTGGGAGATTTTTCTCGCAGTATATAATTTATTTATTTTTATATCATACACTTAATCAACCGTAACACTCATCGGAGAATAAATAATATGCACATCAATATTATCAGGAGAATAAACCTTTCGTAAATGCACTGTTGTATTCGTATCATCAACATTAACAGACTGCATCCCCAGATCATCCGTATCCTTAAGATATCTCTCCCATGCCTTATAATAATTACTTTTAATTGTAATATCCACCTGCGATACATTATAATAACTATACACCGAAGCTGCACCACCATCAGACGTCACACGTACAAGCCCTACTCCGGATATGCCTGTTGAACCCGATATCATCACCGCAGGGATTGTGAGAACATCATCATGTAATACGAATCTGGGTCGCGATACCATCAACGCATCGCCTATCGGATA
Organism: Methanosarcinaceae archaeon; assembly: GCA_030594665.1. The sequence continues at coordinate 5,275 of JAUVET010000022.1, read as the reverse complement.
CTTTACCCATGTACCTGTATTCTCGTAACAGATCGAACGATCTTCATACTCATTCCGGATCATTCGCATCTGTCTTGTGAACGTATGGGATTCAACATTGGAAATTGATGTATTCCATGCCTGCACAGTCACATTGATTGCACTATCACCAGTCACCGAAACAAGACCACCATACAACTTCAGTTCAACAGACTGTGAGGGTGCGGCTCCAAATGCTATCTTATTGATGTTCGCTGTCAGAACCGTGAAACTCTGCCTGATATTCTCTGCATGACCTGATTCCTGCATTTGTGCCACAAGCGGAAAACCTGCAACCCCGATCACAGCAACTGCTAAGAGCATTATCCCAAGTATAATGCTAAAATCAACAACCTCTGAAACTGCATCTTCCGATCTTAGAAATCTCATACATTTCATGCGTTTACATTTCCGGTTTTTGCCTGTAGCCTGTCGTCTATCAGCACACATCTCAATACACTTCAGTACACTTCAATTAAATTCGTAGATGAATTGTATAATAAATAATGCTCACCTGCAGCACTGTATATCTTCGTTGATGAAACAGTGGTTGTCTGTGTGGCATAAGGGATCTTAGCTGTTGTCTCCAGCCGGTCATCCGATTCAAATATGATCTCACGTGTTGAGTTTGAGAACTCAATCGAATAATAACTGCCTGCTATCTTATCAGGCAAGGATACATCATAACGTATCTCACCAATATTACCTCCTGAACTCAGGGTAACATTAATGATCGTATCAATGTTCGTAAGCTGGACCGCAATATCGTTGCCATGTATCTCAAACTCCTCCCGCAACACTGTGTGTTCAGTCTGGTAAAGCATGCCATAGAATGCCTGTATGATCATCAGAAAAGCGATGACAGTTATTGAAAATGTCAATATGAACCCAATTGATACGGATACTGCATTATCATCGTTTAAGATATCTCTTTTCATGACAACTCCTATGGTATAGAGATCGGTATCGATACATTTATTCTTGTCCCACCTGACGATGTGCTGACTGTGGCATTTGTCATCTTGTAACGGATACGTGAAAATGATGTCCCACCAGTCAGGTTTCCTGACATTGAAAAATATCCGGCAGCATTGGTGCCGTTCATGAACTTTAACTTATATGTCTCATTTACGGTATAATCATTAAAATGAAAATCAAAATAATCACCACCATCAATTGAATTATTTGTTATGTTCAAAGAGCAAAAGGATGTGGTTGTTTCTTCAACTATCGCCATTGATTGGTTAAAAACAGTAATATTTACATTTACGCTATCATTATACAACTGAACTGACCACAACGAAATATCTGAGCTGTTTATTGCCTGGATCGTAAATGCATTAGTGGCATTTCCAAGAACGGTAGTATCATTTATCTCGATCAAGAATGAATCCGTTGAATTGATGTCTGCTATAACAATCCAATCCGGCTTGCCATCCAAAAGTCCATTCCCTGTAAAATAACCATCATAAAAAGTACTGTTCCAGATATTAAATGATATACCTGATAGTGCAGACACAGATGCAGCCTTATGGTTGTAACTGGACATGTACTGGTTGAAAAGTGTTGCATTGAATGTTGTTTGGTTCTTTGTTGCATAACCATATGCACCACTAAATGCATCGGATGACATCTGCCTGATATTTGAAACATAATAACGGTTTGCATCAATACTCGATTCTGATGCCATGTTGCTTGCAAAGATGATATTGTTTAGCATGATAGTTGAAACTACAATAGCAAGCCCGATTGTGAATCCGGCTATCAGGACCAGTTGTGCAGAATCATCCATTTTCTTCATTATCATACACCCTTTGTATCGATCTCACATGCGCCAAAGTATAAGTTTCACATCAATGATATTGTAAAGATCCGTAGTATCATCTATGTCAACTATGCCCGTATTTGCCTGAAATGCGGAAGTGTCCCCAATATCCGGATCTGATAACACTACTTTTCTTGAAACGATGACTGCATTGTCAGACGGATCGCCGTTATATATGTAAAATATTGATGAGAATCTTCCGGTATCACTCATATGAGAGAATTGGACATTATGTGCAATCCCGCGCGGAATTAGAATATATGTGAACATATCTTCCATGGAACTATTAAGAGAGATACTTGCGTTTGCTCTTGACTCATATGATCCACCGTTCCATGCATGTTCATCACCGTTCCAGTTCAATATATCTTTTTTAAGATTTGATTTTTGGTCGTACTGTGAATGATCAAGTGCGCTTAACATATCTTGTCCGATTGTCTGAAGCTGTGCTTCAATATGAGCATTTGCAGTAGATGATGTCAGCGGAGTAAGTGAAGTTGCCTGAACTGCAAAAACAATAACCATAACCATAATTGTGGATGCCATTACCGCTTCAAGGGTATGCATCTGTGCCAACTGGTCATTTCCAGATCCGAATAACACGTTACGGCGGTTCAAACTACCACACCCTGACCGATACGATCCTGTTTTCTGTTACGCCTGTATCAGCATCCATAAAAAGCACAATCCTCTTCGTCTGCCCGACATTTCCAACAGATGGCAGCACCGCACCAGCCGAGCTTATAATGCCAGCCGATTCATTTTCAAGGGTGATATTGACATCATATTCAATATACGTGCCATCCAGCCCCAAAGACGAACGTGTGTCCTCATAAGATGCATTCAGTGACGTAAAGAATCCATAAACTTTTGTAGAAACAATAAGATTGGGCACCGCTGCATCTCCTGCACCCATGATATTTTCAACAACCAGTGTAGATACCCTATCTGCGACCAATGTTACTTCATCCGAATTGGACTCGAAAGGAGTGAACAATCCTGAAATGTACTGGAAAACGAAAAATATTGCAAATAGGAAAATGGTTATGCTTATCAGATAATCGATGGTGACCTGTCCTTTGTCGTTGGTCTTGTAATTTTTATGTTTCGACCCCATCGTCAAACCTTTGTTAATGAAGTTCATGGATCACATCTTGAGCACTGATGATGAGCCGGTACGAACGGCAAAGCGATTCATATACCATAGATTTCCGTACCTTTCTTTACCCTCTCAATATCTCTTTCAATAATTGACAATCTGTTTTTGTCAACTTTAACACCAGCGAGTTTTTCGATGAACCATATTGATTTAACGTGTTCATCCGGATTCAATTTCCAGTCAGGTTTTTCAACATAATAATCAATACCTTCTGCATACCGCATAACTTCCAGCCGGACATCGTCACTTATCCATCCCAGCTCCTCATAATATGATAATATATCAGGCAGGTTGTTACGCCCAACAAGTTCCATCAAAAATTCAATCCATTCCATGCACAGTTTCATAGTCGATGAATTCTTTTCGAGGTGGACCAACTGCACATCCTGTCCAAATGACCTATAACTTCCAGCTCCCACTTTTTTAAGTCCTTTTTCCACATACTCCGTGACCAATGCCATCTCTTCGCGAAGTGCTGTATTATCGGACTTTGTTTCACCTTTCAGAGTTTCATTTGCCTCATACGTCTCTGCAATATCACTCATTAGTATAGAGGCAGTATTCCTTAACTCTGTAATTGTTTCGGTTGCAATTGCCTGATTGTTTTCAATATGCGATATTCTTGAATCAACTGCGTCGATCCTGCCCACTTTGTTGGACAATTCTTCAAACCTGATATCATTGCTCTGTGCAGATTCTTGCATCTGCGACAAAAGCGCACTATATGAACCAACAAGTTCGGAAATATTCTGCCCAATATTAGATAACCCAGCCTTAGTATCTGCATTCTCAGATTGGATCAATGTCAAGGTGTTCTCAACAACATCCAACCTCTCTTCGATCCCGCCTATCTTTTCCCTTGCAGAATCAAATCCAAGCGATACATCAGAATCGAAATCTTCGGTAGACTTCTTGATCTCGTTCATTAAAACTGTAGAATTTTCCACCGTACTTGAAAGCTCCTTAATGTTATTTGCGATCTCATCTATGAGAGTCTTTGAACTTTCAACCTCATTCCTCAGATCATCCACATCAGTATCTGAAACCATCGATTCAACGGGAGTCACAGGCTCTTCATGATCCTCAAATGCCTCTTTGATCTGTTCCCCAACAAGCGCCTGTATCTCATCTTTACTGAGACCACCTACAAGCTCTCGCATCTCGTCCTTGTGCAATTCACCGATAGGTTCGACAACTACCCTTTCCGGTTCAGGCTCTTTGACTTCCACCTTTTCAATTTTTTGCTTTGGAACAGGTGTTGGTTGCTCTATTCCCTGTGGTTGTGGTTCCGGCCTAATAATTTCAGGAACTTCTTCAAATGGAGATATTTCAGGTGTTGTTCTTTTCTCTGATTCTTCCTTTAGTCGTTCTTCCTCAGCAATCTCAACTTCCTCGCGCAATTCCTCCATCCTGTCGATCAGGCTACCGCCCCGTGTGAGTTTTTTTAGTACATCCCTAAACGAGGTCATAATTCCATCCATTGTTTTTTTAGCTACAACATCCAATGATGAAGATGTTGCAAAAGGTTGCGATGGTGGTTGAACATCAGGCGTAGAAGGTGGAAAATGTGGTTCCGATTCAAGAGTCGGAGGAAACGGTGAAACATCAGGTTCGGATGTAGGTGGAAATGGCGTCAAACTTTCTGATTCCTGTTCTATTATTTCTTCATCTATTGTTTCTGCTTCATCATTTATATAATCCATTTCTATCGGTTCCTGCCCATAAACTTCAAATGGAGTTGGCATTTTTGAAAATGTGTATGACTTATCGGAAACATCATCGACCACCGTATCTTCGTCTGCCGGAAGTGTCGGTTCAAACAGTGGATGAGATGACGATTTTTGCAGATCCGTTTTTTCATTATTAACTTTATCAAGACCAGATACATCATCAGACGATGGAATACTATCATCCACATCATTTATCTCACTATTGATCTCATCGTTCATATCTTCAGATAAAGCATCTATTACCGAAACGGCAGGCGGTTTTTTATCATCAACTTTATGAACATTAACTACTTGTGACTTTGTATCAAACGATGGAGTGTCCTCAGACGGTTCTTTATCGGATTCCTTCTTTTTTTCCAATGGCAGGTCACTCATCTGATATCAACTTCGTAATTTGAAATGTTAGTATGATCATAAGTCAGACATGGAAATTAGATTTATTTTATTATATGTTTAATATTTATTTAAGGATTGCTCCTTTGTACACCGTCTCAGCAGGACCTTCCATAAAAACAATATCATTTATTATGGATATGTGCAGGT
>JAUVET010000133.1 GCA_030594665.1 Methanosarcinaceae archaeon | reverse complement strand
GGGTTGTTGTTCAGGGATCTTGAACATCTCCACCATCTCCGGACCTATACGCCCTATCTTACTATCGATACCCAGTATTCACTCACAGGAACCAGAAGCGGTGCCACTGTTGCAGGCACGTATGCTGTCATGAAACATCTTGGAAGGGATGGATACCAGCGTATTGTGGACCTGTGTATGGAACTTACAGACATGGTTGTAGCCGGAGCAAAAGAGATTGGAATTGAACCATTGATCGAGCCGGTCATGAACGTGGTGGCTCTTGATGTTCCTGATGCTGACCTGGTGAGAAAAAGACTTCGGGAGGAGTTCGGATGGCAGTTATCCATCACACGACAACCCCGTGCACTCAGGCTGGTTCTGATGCCACACCTGACACCTGAAAATATAGAACTATTCTTGCATGATTTGAAGTTCGTATGTGATCTTTGATCGAAAACATGGCAAAACCCGGCATAAGTGCATCTGGTAGGTAAACCGTGATGTTTTTTGACCGATGGTCTGGTATTTTCTCAAACCCTGAACGAATTTGACTGAATAGTATATCAGCGTCCGGATCATTCGGATATTTTATTTTTTGAGTCGTGAAAAATCATTCATTGATTGATAAATATAATTAATAGTTTAAATTGATTGCATTATCACTTAATTTACATATAATCTTTACAAAAATATAAAACTGTTGCTTTTTCATTTTCTTTAACGTCTTCTTGCATAGTATAACCATAAACGGCATCAAACGCCGTCATTTTAAATACATTATTATCAAATTTTAGTGTAAATTTTTTTAATATGTGTTTTGATTCCGGATTGTGCTTTTTCGAGGCGTCCGCCCTATCGGGCGGATATCTCGCCAGCTTCGCACCTCATACTGTGCGGCTAACGCACGCCCAGCTTTCGGGCTTCAGCCGTAATCATTCTTCTTTTTACCTGTCGGCAAGTAAGTGGTAAAGTGGTAAAGTAAAAAGTGGCTACGGCTCCTGAAGAAGACGGAACCCGGTGTCGCGGTTGGGGAACTGGGGACCGAGGCCGTCGCGATCCGCAGACCGGCAGAACCGGGCTAAATAGCTCCAGCTACCACCGCGAAAAACCCGGTAAGAACTATCTATACTCTCCCAAGCACTACCATCAGAAGGAGCACCATTATAGTCACCATGATACTTATCCTGAACCCATTCCCACACATTGCCATGCATGTCATACAAACCCCATGAATTTGGTTTCTTCTGACCGACTGGATGGGTCGTGCTACTTAAATTATCATTATACCACGCATACTCACCAAGTGATTCACCATCACCAAAAGAATACCGCGTGGTAGTTCCGGCACGACAAGCATATTCCCATTCAGCCTCTGAAGGCAGACGATACTTATCCGTACCCTCATTCTTATTGAGTTTTTTGATGAAGTCCTGAACATCGTTCCATGAAACTTGCTCAACAGGCAGATCATCACCTTTGAAATAAGAAGGATTGGTTCCCATAACATCGCGCCATTGTTTTTGTGTAATCTCATATTTACTCATGTAGAATGCTCTTGAGATTTTCACATGATGGACAGGGCCTTCATTATCGGACCTCCCTGCTTCATTCGATGGCGAGCCCATATCAAATTCCCCATCTGGTATTAATGCGAATTCCAAACTATCGATGGTTTGTTGAATTGAATCCTGTGAAACTATGGAAGTTTGTATGTATGATTGTGATAGCATATCCGCAATATCACCTGAGTCTGGCGGAAACATCGCAAACCCGGCAAGCAGTGCGCCAATCACGATCGCAAACATGAAGACGTTCTTGCGGGACTTTTGTGTAGGTTTTTGTCGTTCAGCGCGCGGTCGTTGGACAGGCGCTTCCTGCTGACGCGTTTTTTGCTGTTCTTTTTCCTTATGTGCAGCTTCCTGTTCCCTTTCCAACTGCTCCAGTTTTGTTTTAGTTTTCTGCTCCTCCTCTTGCTTCCTACGTTGCTCATTCTGGAGATTCTCCTCTTGTTTCTTTTTTATTTCAGCCTCTTCCTGCGCCTTTCTCTTTATCAATTCTAATTGCTCTTCTTCTTCCTTCCTCTGTTTTTCCCTCTCCCTCTCGGCTGTCCTATCTTCACCTGTACCAAATTCCGTCCTCTGCACCACACTATCCTGAATATTAACGGATGCACTACCCCCAACTCCATCAAAACTCGTCCTCTGCACCACACTATCCTGAATATTAACGGGTGCACTACCCCCAACTCCACCAAAACTCGTCCTCTCCACCACAGAATCTATGATATTGATGACCTGCTCATTTTTAATAATCCCGATTTCCTGCGCCGACTGCACAGTTCCAACAACATGCCGCAATTCAGCCACAGTTTCATTGAGAAAACCGTTCAACCCATGCGGCTTATCCGAAGCCACCCTTAACATTACCTGAGTAAGCCCGTCGTCTTCTTTGATCAGGGTTGTCAAAAGATAGTATGCTTTCTCGCCAATCGATTCGCTGGCAAAATAGAGCATCCTCCCGCCGTCAACCAAATAATCATCCACTTTATGATGCCGGTTCTTACAGGTCTGCACAAGGTACGAAGCGAGACGCTCAACACTTACACCCTTAAAATTAAGCCCTGTCTCGGCAGAATGACCGCTACCTGAAAGTTTGAGGAACTCGGCTCTTGGCATCGCTTTGCTCCGGAGGAAAGGACAGACACAGTGCACCTCCTTGGGGTGCATGGTTTCAATTTGTTTATCCCATTTCGAGTCCCTGTAAAATATAGTCGCCTCGATATTGACCTTATGAATACAACCAAGCGGCTTTAATACGAACTCTGCAGTGCGAGTGTTGGCAGGCGGTATGACACCAACTTTTTGCAGTCGATCCCCTTCAAGTTTGAACAGGGAATCAACATAATCAAGAATAACTTCCACATCTGAGATGGCAAGATCACTGATATTGGTTATTCGGATACCAAACCTGATATTGTTATCAGGAAGAACTTCATAACCACGTTTTATTTCAATATCTGCCATTTTTTCCCACCGATGTGATGAGTATACATATTCACACTAATATAAAAGAATTTATGTTCAAATAAGGATTGACAAAATTTTAAATAAATTTAAGGTAAATCAGTTTTTATCTTATCGCCTTGAGTCTACAGTTCTGACTAAGGATAGTGGTTCTGAGGTTAAGACATTCAATCTCATTTACGAGAAAAATACAGAAGCTATTAAAAAGGCAATGCTGATAGATGGTATTTGGATGTTGGTTACGAACATCTGCGAAACTACAGAGCCGGAGGAGTATAGACTTGGTCCCAGAGAACTTGTTAAGGCATACAGGGATAAAAATAAGGTGGAGGAAGGATTCAAAGAAGTGAAATCGTTCCTTAAGTTCCAGCTGACATTTGTTTATTTGAAGCAACATGTCCGCGCACATTATACGATATGCATTCTGAGTTATTTGTTGGATGTCAGTATAACTAACAGGCTCAGGGAAAATAAGCTAGAGGGTGTGAGTAGTGTGAATAAAGCTTATCGTATACTTAAGAGATGTGAAATTGGAAAGTTGGGTATGAAAGGAGATAAATCCCGGATACTGAAACTCATGACCATGACGGATGCGCAAAAAAACATTTTGGATGCATTCGATTGCAAATATTTGGGAATGATCAATTATTTGAAATCGATAGGGGTCAAGATGGTGTAGAACAGATTTAAAAATGGGTGCGGTCTACTGATAGTTATTTTATTTCATACTGGCGAAGATGGGTTATAAGTTGAAATGCTGCGAAAACGCCCATATCGTTCGCGTCAGTGGTGTGGGAATCCGCCGCCTGCGGCGTTTGTATTGGTTTTAGCTTCAGTTTCAGATCGAACAATCTAATTCACGCAGCTATACAAATACGTTTTATTTAAGTATGTGAAGACCCTGTATTGTTAGTATGTGGATAGTTATTCAGCAGGCTATCACAACAAATATAGAGGTCGGAATGAGCCACGTGGTCAAGTGTTATGGAGTGGGGCCGGATGACTGACTCACACTCGGGGCTGAATATCCTGTCTTTAATAACTGTAGTTATATTCATGTTTTTGTATAACTACCCATTAGTTATGTATAACTACTACCTATCAGGATACATTCCGTATATTATTACCATGTTATTTCCCCTGTGTTGGTTAGCTATTACGATAAGCTATAAATCATGGGGTAGACCTTTAACGTGGATATGGGCATGTATAACACTGCCCGTGTTCTTGGTCGTTCCACCACTTGTTGTAATACTAAATATGTTATTAGTTAGTTCTACTTTATCCTAATTGTTTTCGTAGTGCTTTTTATCTACTCTACTTCTTATTACTTAATGATAAAACGTAAGGCGTGATGAGAATTAGCACAACACGAGTATAAGCGATAGTTCTATTTGGGAGGGGGAAAAAAATTAAACTAAGAGGCAAAAATAGTTAACCCAAACTCCACTCCACATCTTCCTGCGGCTCATCTCGGCACGCGACCTCATGCGCATGGATGCTACGCAATTCATTGCGGAGTGGCGTGGTTGGAGCCTTAACACATTAAAAATTATCACAAAAAATCAGTGATCAACTTCTGCCTCTCATCCACCTTCTCAAAATTCGACACACCAACACCAAGCAGCCTGAACTTCATTTTCCCCATAAACTCACGCATCATGTCTTTTGCAGTTATCCTTATAATTTCAAGATCTGTTGAATACACTCTGAGCGACCTTGCCCTTGTATATGTCGAAAAATCCTCAAAACGTACCTTCAGTGTAATTGTCTTGAACAAAAACTTCTCTTTCATCAATGATACGTGCACACTATCTGCAAGTGAGTCGAGCACCTGTTCTATAATATACGGATCTGCCGTGTCCTCATCGAACGTGTCTTCCTTACTGATGGACTTAACGTCGCCGCGCTCCACCACTTCCCCATGATCGATACCTCTTGCCATCTCATGCATCTTTATACCGGATTTGCCGAACCTTTCAAGCAACAACTGAACATCACACGCAGCCAGATCCCGTATTGTCTTAATATCCATACCCATTAATGTATCAGTGGTCTTTTTTCCAACACCTGGAATTCTGGACACCTGCATAGGAGTTAGGAAATCCACCACATCCTCGGGCTTTACAACTGTCAATCCATCAGGCTTTTGGAAATCCGATGCGATCTTTGCAATCAATTTATTCGGGGCAACACCGATCGAGCAGGTAATCCCTTCTCCTAAAAATATCTCATCTTTTATGTTTTGGGCAAATCTTGCCGCAGCAGCATAAGTCTCAACATGTGTGCTTACATCCAGATACGCCTCATCCAC
>JAUVET010000083.1 GCA_030594665.1 Methanosarcinaceae archaeon | reverse complement strand
CGTATTTGCGAAGTGTTTTGCGATAGATGTAGTATTGTGGTCGCGTGAATGGGACTATGTTTTGATCAAAATATTCTCTAACGGATAGGTTCGAATCTTCGATATTTTTAACGGTGCTTAGAATTTCTGCAATTCGGCTATTATCTCGCATCAGATGTACTGTATGTATCTTCTCCTATATATAATGGATGGAGTTAAGATGGCAGCAAAATGAATGTGCCCGAAAGTCATGTTATAACAATCCAATGTAGCGCGAACTAAATGGTCATATGCTTTTTCAAGATTTATATTTTTATCTTGATGATCAAATTTCGGATTAAAAAGTTGAGATATATGTGCAAGTGTGTTTTCAAGTTCGATCAATATCTGTTGAGGTTTATCGCTGATCTATCCCACTAAATCTGAATATGCGGGTACAAATTCAGTTCTATAGAACTCAAATATTATTATATTGTATACAATTTGTAAAATTATATGGTGCAAGTCAATCTGTGCATAGCGAGCATTCTCTCGTGGTGGTGGGCAGGATACGCCGCGCCGAAGGCGCAGTTTCGTCGTTTTAGTTGACTACGATCGTATTCCCATCCAGCACATCCATTTCATTTACCCTTACTTTTTTCGTCACATCCCCGTAGCTGATGGTGTACACCCCAACCGGTCGCGTGTCAAATTGCGTCTGTCCGGGCACAGGTCCCTCTGTTGAGTACGGCACCGTGAATTCATATGCGCCGCCGGATGTTGTCTGTGAGTATTCGAATGTCCTGCCCATGCCTGTCTGGATGGTTGCGCTGATGGCCACGGTCTCATTTTCCGGCGCTGTTCCTTCGATGGTGGCGCCGGGTACATATTCGAATATCTTGACGTAACCTGTGTCTTCTACAGGAATGCTGCCGCCAAAGAGCTGGTTGTAGATGTTCTTATATCCGGTTTCAGTCGAATAGCCTGCAGGCGATTCATGCACGAGGCGGTAATGTTCGAGACCGTTCCCGTCAAATATGTGGAGCCTTGCTTCCATCGAGTTGAAGTAACACGGACCAGGTACGTTCTGGGTGCCCTGACTGGTCCGGACCGGTATGTTGTAGTCCGCAGTGTCCGGCGTCCATGCGGTCATTGCGTAGAATTTGCCTGTTGCCATCTCAACGTCTGATACGATTAACGTGCGGCTGCTTTGTCAGGGTCCGGGTGGATGGCTTCGAGGACGGCAGTTGCGGCTTCTTCGGATGGTGCTGTGAAGAAGGTTGAGGCGCCTGGACTTTGATTGGAACCGCCACCAATTCCTGACTGGAATGGGTTGGCATTAGGTATGCGGCGCCCGATGACCTCTATCCAGTGGCCGTAGTCCCACCATGACATCACGCCGTAGGCGGTGTTCGGATAGTGGGAGAGTTCACCGTTTGGTGGCGCTTCGTAGATCCCGTAGTAGTCCAGTTCTGGATATAGTGTGTTGTAGCGCATCCAGCAAAGGGTTTCGATTCACTGGCCTCCGGGCCGCCTACGCCCTGTGAAAGGTATGGCCGAAAATGGATTCGTTACTATTATGGGAAAAGGAAGAGGGGGTAAAATACGTGATTAAGAGGTACTATTTATTGCGGTAATTTCGGATACGAAACTACGGGCAAAAAGGAGAATATGATGGTGAGAATACAAATATTTACAAACTCTCCGCATATTCCAGAGCTTTTATCTGCTGCTTCATAGAAACATTTCCTTTTATCCCATGTTCTTCAAGTACATCCAGCATCTTCCTCACACTGACATTTGACAATTCAGCAGCCTCGGATAATGTCATTTTTCCCATTTTATAAAGATTGGCAGCATACCACATCACACCAAGTTTCATTAACTGCCTGACTGCTGTGTTTTCATCCACATCCTCCATTTTAGCCCTGAATGACACACCCTTTGACATATCAGAAGTTAGGCGCATGCTCTTTGTTTCCATTTATTCAACCTCCTTTATTGCTAGATAATATTCATCGCCGGCAGATATCTGGTTTCCCATGTTTTCTGCAAGGTATTCGCGAGCGGTTTCATACATTTGTATGGATTTCATTGTTTTAGTTTTAGGAATTTGATTGTCTGGTATTTTAATGGTGTTAAGAAATGAATACTTAGTAATTGTAAATACGGTTTTGATGTACTGGTGAACAATTTCAACTTAAAATAAGGTTTTTGTTTTTTATTATCATCTTATCTTTCTGTTCCAACTTGTCCATCAAAACTGCAACATCGTCTTGGCTTTTGATCTTGGTTTTCCACAATGCTTTTAATATATCGGGGATGTCCCATGCTTTAATGTTTTTTGCCCTGGCAAAGTTCTTGGCTTTTTTGTCGTTTGTGAGGAAAGGATAATTCCTTGATGTGCATATGGCAATACATTGCAGTTCTCCCTTTCCTAAATTTGTGGACGACAAAAATGAATGATAAACTGTAAGTTCGTCTTGTGTCATGGTGGTGTCTTTGACAAGATCAAGAATGTCATCAACAAACTCATAACCTAATTCCTTGATGTGCATCAGTTCTTCGTAAACCCCGTCTGGAATAAGCAGTTCATCACCGGGAAATAGGTCTTTTAGTAACCCGACTTCCCCGGTCTTTGCAAATGCGGAGAGTATGTCTGTATCCAAAAGGATACTCAAGTTCTCCACTCCAGAATATCTTCAACATTTTGGTTGATGTCTTCATCAGGTTCGATCACTCTTTCAATCCCTGCTGATGCCAACATTTCTTTGAAATCCTCTATGCTAACTCCCGCGATCTCTGCAGCTTTTGAAAGTGACACTTCGTTATTTTTATACAACAATTGTGCAGAAATTAATCGAAGATTTGGCTTCACTTCGAACAGAGCTCTGAATGCATCTTTGATCGCATCTGACATGGAAGGGTAATAATTGGCTTTGATCAGTGCATTGATCTCTTTTTCTATCAATGTGGATGCGCTTGAATATGTCATAATGTTAAAAATGTAAGTTATCTGTTATAAATATTGCTTTGCACGGAGACTGCCTGAAAGATTGGTGTTACAAAACAAAAGAATACAACCATGTCTGTGTGCATTTGCGTTGCCAGTTAATTGAACATCACATCACCAGATCATGTTCGGATAGTGCATCGGTCCTTTCTGTATCAACCGGGGTGGCAAGCCACTTTTTTAATAGGTTGTTGTCCTTGATCGTTTGCAGATCATGTTTAAATTGGTCGGTGTAAACGATCTTCATTCATCCCACACCACTGCCAGTTCATCGGCACTGCTTATCTCATGAACATTTCCTTTTATGACATCTTGTTTAGAACGATGAAGTCCCGACATCAGTTCCTTATCATTCATTATCTGTATTGTCTCAATGAGCGAATCTAACTCGTCTCTCATATTTACCATGGTGTTTAAGATGTCGGATGTTATTGTGTTATCAGTGGCAGATACAGTTCCCATAGTTTTCACCAAAAATACATTGTGTTTATTTAGTATAGATATGACGAGTTGTTTGTACGTTAAATTCAGTACACGATCAATTGTGTTTTTTCATGGTGGTGGGCGGGACACGCCGCGCCGAAGGCGCGGTTTCGTCGTTTTAGTTGACTATGATCGAGTTCCCATCCAGCACATCCATCTCACTAACCCTGACCTCTGTTGTCGTGTTCCCGTATGATACCGTGTACGTCCCAACCGATCGCGTGTCAAACTGCGTTTCACCTGGTATTGAGCCTTCTGTTGAGTACGGCATCGTGAACTCGTAATTCCCGCCTAATGCTGTTTGTGAGTAGGTGAATGTCCTGCCCATTTAAATAAATAAAAGCATATATCCGGAAATTAAACCTGTAAGTATTGGGAGAAATACCGCATCAACGACACGGATATGGGATGGGACGTGGGCATGTTGTTATTATTTGTCAACGAGTTGCTGTAATATCCGGGCAAGCTGTCTGCTGTGCTCGTCCATACTTTTGTTATGTGCCTTCTGTTCGGTGATGAAATCATCTAACTTAAGGCTGTGAACAAAATAATACCTGTTCATGAGGCGCAACTGCTTTCCTACCTTAAACTAAGCGGAAAACGCCTTGGACTGCTAATCAATTTCAATGTGGTGCTCCTTAAGGATGGAATAACACGCAGGATCAATTAAAACATCTCTGTGACCCATGTGGTTCGAATTGAAATGATTTCTTCCCCCAACAGGCTCCAAATGTCCTCACAGGCACATCAAACCCTAACTCTGGAATCATCTTCACAATCCCAGGATGCGCCGGAAACACAACCCTCGTTCCGAACTCCCCAGACATGTGTCCATTTAGTAAAACAATCTGGAATATGGAATCTCTGCACACCTTTTCCAACACAGATATATCAAAAAAAGTACATTGGATACCACGTCAAGTACAATAACACCAGCATGACCTATCTTCGTCTTCCCATCACTCAAACCATGGGGAAAGAACGGACCTTTGACTTATCGATCACAATATAATTTCCTTTAAGTTCGATACCGGATTCAAAAATAAGCCACTCAAGCGTTTTCAGTATATATTCCGGAGAGAGGGGTTGAATTCGCAACAGCACAAATCCGCATAAGGCACCTGGTATATTACGATACACCCTGCTGCCGAATTCCTTATCAAAACTGACCAATACAGCCTTATGTTTTATGGAAATATCAAGTACAATCTCATCACTGCATCCTCTGGCTTCTTCTACAATTGATACGATGTCACATTCGCGTGCTCTTAATCCGCGTATGACAAAAATCGGTATATTCTCATCAGCAACAATTATATTGCTACAATTCATGCAGTAGCCTTCTGTGGTACAGGATAAATGTGTTCCGTCTTAAGCAGGTGCGAAGCATAACTGAGCGCAGCTAAAATATCTTCGTTCTCAAGTTGAGGATAGTTTTCGATGATCTTTTCATGCGACCAGTTATTTCCCAGCAACTCAAGGATAAATTCCACTGAGATACGTGTTCCCATGATGATGGGTTTCCCGCCTAAAATAGCGTGATCAATAACGATCCTGTCATTATATATCATAATAATCTACCTATTAATAATCATGTCACCTTTTATTTAAGCATATCCCGGAGCCCACGAGCATTGTGATTTTTACATTCCGAGACATATCGTCATTGTAGATAGCTTCAACGACAAGACAGCATTCAGCGTCAAGAACTATATGATGTTTCACTTAATGGTGGTGAGGGGGATGCACCGTGCCGAAGGCGCGGTTCTTACACCTCGGTCACACCGCGCATCTGCAATAATTTCATCATCCGTACACTGTCACATCCGGTACCGTCTCTTTGATCCGTGCCAGTGCAGTGGCGGGTACATCGATCAGTACCCGTTCTTCCTTGAGTTTGGATCTGAGTATTTTCAACACCTGTTCATTTGGTGTCACGTAGACGATCGTTTTGTCATCATCAAGGAGTATTTCCCCGACGATCAATATGCCGTGCGGGGTTTTAGAGATTATCTTCACATTCCATGTTTTAGTGCTGTTGTCATAATATACATCGCCGGCAGACATCTGGTTTCCCATGTTTTCTGCAAGGTACTCCCGAGCGGTTTCATACATCTCTTTAGACTTCATTGTTTCACCTTTTGGAATTGCCATTGGTCATGACTTAGTTTTGCCCCGATCCACACAACACTGTCTATAAACATCACATCAACAGATCGTGTTCGGATAGTGCATCGGTCTTTTCTGTATCAACCGGGGTTGCAAGCCGCTCTTTTAACAGGTTATCTGATCGTTTTTTATGATCTTTGATAGTTTCGTCAAATCTATGATCTATGTCGTACTTTCCGATCTTGAATATGCTGCTTCTACCGAATACAATGCCATGGTCATCAAGTTTAATGATTTGTAGTTTTCGATCAGTTTTATGCTCAATAAATTTCTCAATGTCCTCGGTTGTAGAGAATTGATCGATATTAACACCATATTTTTCTTCAAATATTACAGTTTTACTCATTTGTTTTCCTTGATCCAAATATATTGATATTATGAGTTTGGCATTAGTAGATTGGCATTGCGATCAAATACTTTTTCATGGTGATGGTGGGGGATATGCCGCGCCAAAAGGCGCGGTTCACACTTGGAAACGTCACTACTGCACCGAGATATGATGCAATCACAAAGTTTCATTTGTATACAATTTTTCGATGCTGGAATTTGTGCAAGATCATGGTGTCATCTTTCATTTCGTATACAATCCTGAAAGGACTTACTCTGACACTTCTCAATCCAACCAGATCATATTTGAGCGGTTTGCCGATGTTTGGATTATCGATCAATTTTTGAACACTTTAAGGACTCTTTTTTGTACGTGATTGTCCTTGATCGTTTGCAGATCATGTTTAAATTGGTCGGTGTAAACGATCTTCATTCATCCCACACCACTGCCAGTTCATCGGCACTGCTTATCTCATGAACATTTCCTTTTATAACATCTTGTTTAGAACGATGAAGTCCCGACATTAGTTCCTTGTCATTCATTATCTGTATTGTCTCGATGAGCGAATCTAACTCGTCTCTCATCTTT
>JAUVET010000109.1 GCA_030594665.1 Methanosarcinaceae archaeon | reverse complement strand
AGTATTTGTATTATTGCTGGAGGATGCGAGGTATCGTGAAAGATCTGAATGTACCATTGAATTACGGTGTAGCTGAACTGGAAGAGGATATGGAAACTGCAAATAGGCTGGGTTTATTTGATGAAGATAGTCAGTAATTCGGCGCCTTTTGATATTTTTTTCTGTAATTGGCATGCTGGATATTTTGTATTTGTATGGGTGTGGTAAGATATTGTCATAGATGGGATTGTTCTTTTTAAAACCAATGCAACCGCCGCAAGCGCCACACTCCTGTACCACTTGCCACGAAATATTGACTTTTCCGACATTCTCTTGCAAGATTGTGTGCTTCGAATTAATGCGACCGTAAGGGGACGAAACAAAAAATGATCCGATCAGGTTTTATAAAATACTTGATTTTTCCATATTGAAAGATAAAAAGAAGAAAAAAACAACACCACTGTATCTTGATTTATACTCATTGCTGATAGAATTAGATAAATTGAAAAATCAATGAAAGTTTATATAAATTAGAGACCAAATTGAGAATATAGTAGATAATTTAATGGTTGTGAATATAATGGCAAAACCAATAAGACGTACACCTGTATTACGAGGCGATGATGCAAAACTATTTGTCAAAAAAATGATTGATACTGAAAAAAGGGCAAATCAGGGAAAATTGACAAATATGGAAAAAGAAGTCATCAAAATGTTTAAGTGCGAAGATAATTAAAAATACCGTTTCTATCAAATCATCTTTTGATACCAAGCATAACAATAGTATGGATGGACAATTCCATGCCTTTTCTCTTTTGTATAAATATGAGTGCGCCCTGAGGATATGTAGGATTTAGGTTTTACAAAATATGTGTTATTGCTATCTATGGCGTCATTTTAGCGTCTGTGTAAAACACCGATTTTAATCAGAAAATCCCGTGTTTTGAGATTCTATTTTCGATAGCATTCGACCGATTTATATTTTAATCATTTCTTACGGAATCAAAAATCGGCAGTGATCTCATGTAGTGAAACACACACCACTACATTTGCAGTTATGCATTCAAAAAATTCAAAGAAAAAACAAAGGGGGCGGTGGTGCTAAATGTAAATACACAACTGTTGTATTTTATCGATACAGATGCCGGATTGACGCCATAGAACAAAAGTGATTAATCTGGAGCTTGATATTGAATATATTGTATTGTATTGTATTGTATTATAATTATACTTGTAAAAAAAAATTATGCTTAACTAATATATATGCTTCGATATCTATCGATTTATAAAAAAGGGTTAGCTGACGAAAGCGTTTGTTTGTGCTGAAGAATATCAGATATTATGTCAAATGGGATTTTTAAAAGCGACTGTGTATGAAATTATTGGAGTTTAGTGGACTTTTCCGACAATCTCTAATAAAATGATTCATATTTATCACAACCAATAACGATTTATGCGATTATGCCTAATCCTTATGTAGTAAATACGAAAAACATATATAAAGTACGTGTCATTTTTCATTAAATATTTTAGATGAAGGTCGGATGAATGAGCACACAAAAAGATGCTACAGATATATGGGACAAAAATTTCGGCGATATTATTGTAGATCGTGAAAAAATAAAGATGTTTTCCAGCAGGTATAGGGGTTCTGTAAGAATGGCATCCGGGCTATTTTACTCAAATAACGAATACGAAGAATGGCGTAATACTGTTCTAAGTCAAAAGTTACCATAAATTCAATCGGAATAAGCATGTTTTCAGAATCCGAAATTGATAGCCTTACGCAGATTACTCTGGTTTATGGTAAAATAAAAAAATTAATCCTTTTTTGTGAAGAGAACAATGAAGAGTTCAAGTCAAATATCCAGATTGTGAAAGAACTTCGAGATGCTTTCGACCATTTGATGAGAATCTTTGCAGTTAAGTTTGAATTGAAAACTGATGCAGATGAATTATACATCAAAAGAAACATCGACAAAACATTGGGTCATGTATTCAGAGCAGGATATGATACACTTGATTATACTGGCATCATATTAAGGGATAAAATCACAAAAGAAATTAACGGATTTTCATCTGATACAATACAAGCAGCAATTCCCGATTATTATTCGAAAAAAAGACCTGAAATGGAAGAAATAACTGATAAAATAGTCCACTTTAGGAATAATAAAGATGTAGACAATCCAAGTTTTGAGATACTTGATGAATATTTTGAGATTATAAAAAGATTTGATGATATTTACAAGAGCATACTCAAAGCAAAACCAGCAATGATAGAGTTACAAACTCATAACAAAAAAAAGAAATGGTCTCTTGCATTCAGTGAATTGGCAATTGGATTTATACTACTAATTATTGGTGTCGTTTTAGGAAAACTATTTGTGTAAATATTGTTTTTGACGAACAACTGTTGCCCAGTCTATTTTTATTTTCGTATAGGATTTTATGATTGTGTTCCGAAAGTTACATATATCATTCGGATTTAAATCATAATGATTATGTTCCGAACAATTGTTACTACCACAGAAGAACTGGATATCCTTAACCGCGAGTACCAATCCAATGCATTCTCATTCACAGTCATCTACGGCCGGCGCAGGGTTGGTAAAACCGAACTCATACACAAGTTCCAGATGGATAAGCCGAACATATACCTCCTGGCTGACAAGAGAGGAACACTGCCGAATCTTTACAGGTTCAGGAAAAAAGCGGCAGACCTATTTGGTGATTATGAACCTGATCTGGAAACATTTGATCAGGTCTTTGAGTACATTAAAACCAGATGGAACAGCGATGAGAAACTCGTAATTGCCATAGATGAATTCTCATATCTGGCGCAAATGGACGATTCCATACCTTCGGTCTTCCAACTTATTGTTGATGAAATTCTAAAAGGAGGTCCATTCCACCTCATATTGTGCGGTTCCTCCATATCAATGATGGAAAAAAGCACGCTTGCATATTCAAGCCCCCTGTATGGGAGAAGAACAGGGCAGATGCTGATAAAACCGATGTTATTCGAACACATCCGTGAGTTCTTTCCGGAATTGCCATTGGTGGGCATTGCAAACATATACGGAGCGGCAGGAGGCGTCCCATTTTACCTGTCATTCTTTGACGAAAATCATTCTTTTTACGATAATCTCAAGAACACACTGTTTGCAAAAGAATCCGTACTCTATGCAGAAGGTGAATTCCTGCTGCGTGAAGAATTAAGAGAACCTGCAACTTATATGAATATCCTGTTCGCGATCTCAAAAGGCACAGTGAGACTAAGTGAGATCGCATCCGGATCATTTTTGGAACCAAAAGACCTGCCATATTATCTGGACACACTGATACGGCTTGGGTTTGTGAGAAAAGAGCATCCGATCACAGAAAAAATCACCACAAAAAAGACCATCTACCGAATTGATGACGAGTTCTTGAGGTTTTGGTTCCGTTTCGTATTATCGCATAAGGACGAACTGGAACAGGGAGATAAAGAGTCTGCGATCGAAGATGTCAAAAATATCTATAACAAATATCTGGGAGAGACATTTGAACAGATCGGAATAGAGATGTTGCTACATCTTAACTCAAAAGGAGAACTGCCTTTTAGATTCCAAAAACTTGGCAGGCAGTGGGGAAAGATCCCCCGGGCCCCAAAAGGACGCAATGATTATGAGATCGATATTGCCGCCATAAATAGTGATACAAAGGAAATTTTATTTTGCGAATGTAAATGGCAGGATAAGACTGTCGGTGTCGATGTTTATGAAAAACTCAGGGAAAAAGCCAGATCTGTGAAATGGTTGCCTGGTAGAAAAGACTATTTTGCGATCATCACCAAATCCGGATTTACAAATAAAATGAAGCGGGTGGCAAAAGCAGAAGAGGTGCTATTGCTCACACTTGATGATTACATGTAATGCTGCAAGCATGGATACGAGTTTTCACACCCACATCAAAACCTTTATCATATCCCACCTCATGTTTGAGAACCATCTCATATGTGAGACAGAGGTCAACAAAATGCCGGTTATCGAATCCTTAAAGAATCTCGCCCTCCTCGGAGCAATTGACAGGCCGATCAAGATATCATCCAGCGAGTTTTCAGAACACATCTCATCCAGTTCAAAGACTGCCGCAAGAATGTTGAAAAATCTGGAAGATGACGGGTTCATTGCCAGAAAACTGGTATCTGGCGGACAGATCGTCACGATTACAAACAACGGGATCAAACTTCTAAAAACCGAGTATGCGGATTACCAGAACATTTTCTGCAACGAATGTGAAGCAGTTGAATTACACGGAAATCTGATAACAGGACTCGGTGAAGGACAATACTACATAGGCCTGGATGGCTACAAACACCAGTTTGAGAAAATACTGGATTTTACGCCGTTCCCGGGCACATTGAACGTGCAACTCACAGACCTCAGTAACTCCCTGCGCAATAAGGTAGACATGATACATGCCGCCACAGTTACAGGATTCACTGACGGGAAACGCACTTTTGGTGGCGGGAAATGCTATCCGGTAAAGATCGAAGAAATCGATGGCGCGGTAATCGTACCGGACAGGTCGCACTACCCCAACGACCTGCTTGAGATCATCGCACCCGTAAATTTACGTAAAACCCTTGGGTTAAGGGACGGGGATCTGATCAACATCGTGATAGGGAACAGTACAAGCGAGTGAAAGAGGATTGAGAAATG
This sequence comes from Methanosarcinaceae archaeon, assembly GCA_030594665.1. The sequence continues at coordinate 1,167 of JAUVET010000109.1, read as the reverse complement.
AGTGATACAATGAATTCCAATGATATAAATTATACAAATTATACTGAAAATATAGTGCGTGGACTACAAGCGATCCGAAATGGCGAAATGATATTCATTTTTGATTCGGAAGGACGCGAGGGTGAAACTGATTTCACCATCCCTGCAAGTGCAGTGACACCGGACGATGTGAAATGGATGCGCAAGGATGGCGGTGGCCTGATATGCGTCGCGCTGGATGCAGACGCATCAAAAAAACTTGGCCTGCCGTTCATATCCGATGTGCTTCGTGATGCCTCTAACTCCGATAGTTCGCTTAAGACAACCGTGGAAAAAAGTGGTGACCTCGCGTATGACACCCGCTCATCGTTCTCGCTCTGGGTGAATCACAGGGACACGCGCACAGGAATACCTGACAATGACCGCGCGCTGACAATAAATAAACTTGCAGAGATCGTTGATAGAACATTTAACGGCGAGAATATCAGTTTCGGTTCAGAGTTCAGGACACCGGGGCATGTTGCCCTCCTGCGCGCGGCGGAAGGGTTGGTCAATGAGCGAATGGGACAGACCGAGCTCTCGATCGCACTTGCCAAAATGGCAGGAACAACTCCTGCAATGGTCGTGTGCGAGATGCTTGATGAGAACAACGGCAAGGCATTATCAAAAGAGGGCGCAAGGACGTATGAATTTGACCGCGACCTGGTCTTCCTTGAAGGCAGCGAGATCGTGGACGCATACAATGAATGGATGCGCACGAAAGAATAAAATACTCAAAACGTGTTTAGAGTAACTATCCCTGTGGGACCGTAGGGTAGCCTGGTCCATCCTGCAAGGCTGGGGGTCTTGCGACTGGAGTTCAAATCTCCGCGGTCCCACCACATTTCGATTCCTGGTATTCAGTGAGGTATTGAGCAACGCGAAATGTCATAGATGTTAGGCACCACTTCCATACTACAAATGACTTTATGAGATAAGGGACAAGTATTTGTTTAGCTCAATTTGTTCATAAGCCACAGAGAATCATTATAAAAAAATAAGTGTAACCTCTTGCGAGTGAAATTCTGGCCACAGAGGCCACAGAGAGCACAGAGGGAAAGTTGCTACAGTCTCTGTGCTCTCTGTGTACTCTGTGGCAGAATCGGTAGTGGTAAAATAGAACGAATCGAAATGAACTAAACAAATACA
>JAUVET010000072.1 GCA_030594665.1 Methanosarcinaceae archaeon | reverse complement strand
GGCATTGTTAATGGCAATTCCAAACTGGCTCACGACCCGCTGTAAGAACTGTTGTGTATCCTCTGAAACATCTGTCATGAATCCGATCACGATCGTTCCAAGAAGTTTTTTATGGAAAACAATTGGAATACTCATTATGGTTTTTGGGTCAGCTTCCATAAACCCAAACTTGATCTGGTATTTCTTATTTTGCGGTATATCCTTAACGATCAGTGTTTTGCGCTCAAGTGCAGCCTCTCCCGGAATACCTTCACCCACTTCGAATTGATCAGTCAATAACTCTTTTTTCACAGCGTGGGTTGCTGCCGGTTTTAGTACATTATTTTCGGCATCATAAAGATGGACTATCCCAAAAGGCGCATTCAGGTGTTTTACGATCTCATTTAATCCGTCTGTCAGCATTGTGTGCAGGTCAATAGATGCGTTCAATACAGTCATGATCTGATTGTATGAAGATTCTTTCTCTTGCTGTATCTTCAATTCTTCGGTGCGGTCCTCAACCATAACTTCCAGATTCTCGGTGTAGCTCTTAAGTTCATTTTCAAGCCGTTTATATTCAGTCATGTCACGAGCAACAGCAAAAACACCTTTTACGTTCCCTCCTGCATCAGTAAATACAGTAGCATTGTAAGATACAGGGATCTCTTTACCTGTTTGGGATACCAGTGTGAGTTCATAATCCCTGACCATCTTTTCGGCGAGTGCTTCCTTGATGCCTTCATATGCTTCTTCAGGATCTGTAAAATATTCTTTAAAAGGAGTTCCAATGAGCCTTTTTCGTGAGTGTCCGGTTATATTCACCATCTGCTCATTCACATCAGTGATAACCCCCTCATTATCCGTAGTCAGCATCGGATCAATACTGGCTTCAATAAGTCCACGATTATATCTTTGAAGTTCTTCCAGTTCTTCGATCTTCTTTTCCAATTGAGATATTTCTACCATGTACTGCCCCAAACAATATTTGACCAAGAACTAAAAAAAGGTTTCTATACAGTATATACAATTGTAAATAAAAGCAATCGATGTGACAACAATCAAATCTAAAAAAAGATTTGGTGGGATAGCGCGGATTTGAACCGCAGTCCAAGCGTCCCAAACGCTCGAGGATCGACCAGGCTACCCTACTATCCCAGAAAGGTACCCTCTGCAATAGATTTTATCGGTTAAAAAGGTTACGTAACAAAAGAGAAAATCACACTTCGTGAAACAGAACTGTATAATAATCATGCACCTGCACGTTCGAACGACCACCCTCCAATACCGACCATAACTACTGCAAAAACGATAATCACAGCCATTGATTGCATGATCGGGATCTCCGATGCCCCAAACAGTGCCCATCTCAAAGCCTCTATGCCATAGGTGAGTGGATTTAGGTGAACCGGTACACTCAACCACTTCGGGATATTTTCGATCGGATAGAACGCCGTACTTGTCATTAGTACCGGAAATGTGATGAATGTCATAACCATCTGGAATCCTTCATGAGATTCGATCTTTGAAGCAAGTGCGATCCCAAGTCCGATAAAACCAAGTCCCGTAAACAGCATTATCAAAATACTGAACAACTCGCCCCATATCGATACGTATTCGACTCCGATAAACCCGGCAATTATCATTAGCAAAAGACCTTGTATCATCGCTGTTGTTACGCCACCCAGTGCTTTTCCAAGTGCAGTATAGAACCTGCTGACAGGTGCTATCAATATTTCCTTTAGGAATCCAAATTCGCGGTCCCAGATGATGGACACTCCGCCCATGAGCGAAGAGAATAGTATCGACATCCCAATAATGCCCGGTGTCATGTGGTCAATGTAACTGCCACTTCTGACACTGACTGTCGTGTTAAGTGCAGACCCCATTATCACAAGGAAGAACAGCGGAGTTGCCACAGCACCGATAATGCGCGATTTTGAACGTTTGAATCGAAGCATCTCACGAAGCCAGAGCGTATAGACGGTCTGGAATGAGTGTTTCATGTAACTTTCTGCCACTGCTCAACCCCATCGTTTATAGAGTTCATTTTTGATCCCCATCTGGTCAAGTGCGCGTCCGGCCATGATATTGATTAGGTCTTCGATGGTTTGCGGTTTTGAGTAAAATCCAGGGCATGCCGGAAGTATGACTGCACCGGCTTGCTGTGCCCGAAGCATATTCTCAAGGTGGATGCGGCTGAGCGGGGTCTCTCGTGTCATCAGGATAAGTTTGCGCCCTTCTTTCAAGCACACATCTGCTGACCGTGTCATGAGATTGTCCGAGATACCGCTTGCGATCGACCCCAGTGTTTTCATGCTGCATGGTGCGATGATCATTCCATCGAACATGTGCGACCCGCTTGCGATCGATGCAGTGAAATCCTTTTCGCCGTATACCTCTGATGCAAGTTCCTCCACTTCAAGAGGTGAGTAATCGGTCTCGATCTGTATGATCTGTTTTGCAGATTTTGATATCACAAGATGTGTCCGGATCTTCATATCAGCAAGAACTTTCAACAACCTGATACCATATTGCACTCCCGATGCACCACTTATCCCAACTACGATTTCCATGAAGCTCTCTCTGTCCCCTTTATTTATAAGTATAATTTTAGTTATAGTGAATCTATGAACTTATCTGTCATCTGTTTTGAGACCACAATTATTTTGTCAATTTCATCCTTCGTTATATTGTCTAAATGAATGCCGACTATAAAAACCGTTGCTGCCTTTGTAACTGCACTGACGCGCCGCGCGCCGTCCAGTGCGATAACCTCGTCCCTGTGCCCCGGAAGTGTAATCACGGATGCAGACGCGCGCGCGCTTTTTTCATCGAACAAACCAACGGCAACAGCACCAACGTGTTCTTCCCCTCCGGTAAGTGTTATTACATGATCGTTCCCGATCTGTTTTTGGTCAAGGACCAGTTCAGCCCTGCCTACATTCTGTTTGATCGACTGCAAAATATCCCTCACACTCTTACAATTCATTCAAACGGAACTGCTTTGTGGTCTTTTTCACTCCAAATAACTCACGGGCAGCCTTACCAACGGCATCGCGGTGTTCTTTTGGAGTGTACACTCCCATTTTCCAGTTATCCTTATGTGCCAGCTCAAGAGTTGCAACAACATGTGATGCTTCGTCAAGACGCAGCATTTTTCCGTCAACTTTTACCAGCGCTTTCATTTCTGCAATATCAGGAGCTTTTGGTATATCGATGAGTATATTTTCAGGCTCGATCCCTACTATTTCCGCAATCTCATTTTCAACCCTTTCCACATTGCTACGATGACGCAGTACATTCTCGCCCACCGAGTCAAAACCGACATATAATGCTCGTTTGTATAGCCTGCGTTCATCAAGGCGCTGTACAAGTTCTCCTGCATACCCTTCATTTGCACGCATGGTTTCAAAGACCCTTGCATCATTCATTTCACCAAGTTCGAAAGGGTCAAGTGCTTTGTTCCTGATCAGGTATTCAATTGCCCGCGTGCACATTGTCTCTGCGATCCTTGAAACGTGATGGTAATATACGGAAGGGTGCATCAAGAAACGTGATACAAGCAAGGATTCGGCGGCTTTTAAACCTCCCTGTGTGACTACAAGTTTGTTTTCGTAAAATTGCATTTCATGGATCAGGCGGACATGGTCTACAAGACCGAACGCAACGCCTGTATAGTGCGCATCCCTTACAAGATAGTCCATGCGGTCAACATCGATCTCGCTGCTCAGTATCTGCCCGATGGCGGATTCTCCTTTGATATGTTTGGCGATATTTGAGGAACTTAGATCGTGCTCGTCCAGTATTTGTGATATCTCTCCCCTATTTATGATGTTTTTCACATCGTCGTGCTTTCTTCTTGTGTAGCGGCTGATGATACCTTCTGTTACATGTGAGAGCGGACCGTGTCCGATATCGTGCAAAAGGGCAGCGGCGCGAAGTTCGTTCTTTTCATTTGTTGTCACAGAATCGATCTGTGATGTCAATATTGTAGCAAGGTGCATCACGCCAATGGAATGTTCGAAACGGGTGTGGTTGGCTCCGGGATAGACGAGGTTGGATAGACCAAGTTGATTTATCCGGCGCAGGCGCTGCATCGATGGGGCATCGATGAGTGATAATGCGAGTTTATCGAGTTCGATGTAACCATGTACGGGATCACGGATGACTTTCATGTTGCTTAAATATATTTTATGGTATAATGGTGTTCCTATAGTCAGGTAGCATAAGATGGATTATCATAATTTGGATTATGTTGTTGTTTTGGTTGGTTTGTAAAATGGTGTTTATTTAGGTATTTTGACTCGGAATTAAAACTGCCTGAACAAGTACGAAATGGAGGGATGAAGGAAATATATGGGCAAATATAGGGACAGGTTGAAATTGGATAGATCCACCAAAACTTAACAAAATGTTTTTATAAAGACGGAAACATGCAGTGAATTGGACTTGAGTGCACGGAAATTGCGGGCTAAAACAGGGTCTTCCATACTTATTAACTCCACTTGAAGATGTTATAGGCGAAATTCCTGAAAATATAAAACCTTATTAACCAGACACGTTAACTTGATGTACCAAAACCATACTTAGGATGCCTATGAAAAAGATCGTAATTATTGATTATGGGGTCGGAAATCTCCGGAGTGTCTGGAAGGGACTGGAACATGCAGGTGCATCACCAATCATCTCAAGCGACCCGCAAGAGATACTGGATGCTGACGGTGTCATACTTCCCGGTGTCGGTGCATTTATCGATGCCATGAAGAAAATTGAACACCTGCGCGGGATCATTCGTGAATATGTGGATTCCGGCAAACCAATGCTTGGGATCTGCCTGGGACAGCAAATACTCATGAGCGAGTCCGATGAAGGCGGACAGACAGAAGGTCTCGACATCGTGCACGGACGTGTTACCCGTTTCCCGCACACTGACCTGAAGGTTCCACACATGGGCTGGAACTCGATCAAAATCACACAGAGACATCCGTTCTTTGAGGGTGTGCCTGATGATACCTATGTGTACTTTGTGCACTCATATTATGTAGACACCGATGCAACACACACCCTTGCATCATGTAAGTACGGTAACGAGTTTGCAGCATCCGTTGTAAACGATACGAAAAATGTGATTGGAACACAGTTCCATCCCGAAAAAAGCGGGGATATCGGGCTTAAGATGCTCAAGAACTTTGTCGAAATGTGTTGATTTTTTTAAAACCAAACAGGGATGATCATGGATATAGAAGGATATGCAAAACGGGGTCTGCTTGCCGGCGACCCTGATGTAGAGAATAAACTGACGGCACGTATACTTGAAGTAAAAAAGACCACACCCCAGCATGCGCGCGGACTTGCAAAGGCCGCCATTGTTGAAGCCAAAGCCACACTGAATGTCAGCGGCGATGTGCTCACATCAACAATATCAGGTGTTACAATGGGACAGTTCGGAGTCGGTTCACGCGGCATGGGTGATTTTTATACTCACGAGAAGATCGCAGAGGTTATCGGAAAAACGAGTGCTGTTGTCGATACATCCCACCTCGACGACTCCGGTGCAGTAAAAACCAATGGCGATGAAGAATATATTATAGTGACAGTTGACGGGATCCACTCCCGACTTAGCGATTTCCCATTCCTTGCAGGCTTTCATGTGGCAAGAGCATCCCTTCGTGACGTTTATGTAATGGGCGCGCGTCCGGTTGCCTTGCTTTCGGACATCCATGTCGCTGATGACGGAGATGTCGCAAAGATATTCGACCACATCGCAGGCATCACCACAGTTTCGGAACTCACAGGAATCCCGCTCATAACAGGTAGCACCCTCCGTATCGGCGGGGATATGGTCATAGGTGAGCGCATGACAGGCGGTGTCGGTGCAGTCGGCGCGACATCCGAGCTCACATCCCGAATACAGTCACAGGTCGGGGATGTCATCCTCATGACAGAAGGCGCAGGCGGGGGCACTATCTCAACCACGGCACTTTATTACAATATGCATGGGGTCGTTGACGAGACCATTAACATCAAGTTCCTTGAAGCATGTGAAGCGCTCATTGATTCCGGTCTGACCAAACACATCCACGCTATGACAGATGTCACCAACGGCGGCATCAGAGGCGACGCAAAGGAGATATCAAGAACAGCAGGCGTGAAATTGGTGTTCGAGGAATCACGTATGCGCCCTCTGGTAAACAAACCTGTACTTGAAATGCTCGAATCGCTTGAGATAGACTACATGGGAGTCTCACTTGACGCGCTGCTCATCATCGCACCCTCCGAATTTGCAGACGACATCATGAAGACCGTAAGAGCAGCAGGTGTTGAGATCGATATCATAGGATGTGTTGAAGAAGGAACAGGTGCCGAAGTTATAATTGATGGCGAGATGCATGATTTCACACCTCGATTCAGGGAATCCGCATACACTCCTATTAAAAAAATGATAGGCGAAGAAGAGCCGCGCGATTTTGATGAGATGAAAGGCGCAATTGACAGGGCAGCGTATGATGCGGTCGAAAAGAAGCGGCGCGTTATTGATATGATACGGAATGTCTAATATCTATAAGAGTATGTACACCGAGTTAACGATATAGAATTATCTCATAATGTTCAAAATGCGCCGCCTGCGGCGCATTGACTCGGCATCAAAACTACCTGAACAAGTCAAAATAATGAAAATCGATAAGAGTGAGCACAGCAGCGATCCGTAGTTCCCGAGGACTCTCGTACCTCAGTACAATATGGAACGCTGGCAGACTTATCTTCTGTGTTCGGAATGGGTACAGGAATTACCCTGCCGCTATGGCCGCCATACTCAC
>JAUVET010000031.1 GCA_030594665.1 Methanosarcinaceae archaeon | reverse complement strand
GATGAATATCTGGAGAAAATCATCAAGAAACCGATACGTGAGGTTGAGAAACTATACGTATTCATCGACGAGATACATTTTCTTCCCGACTGGACACTATGGCTTAAAAGATATTATGATCTCAAATACAATATCAAATTCATAGTCACCAGTTCAAGTGCAACACATCTTTTGAAACACTCAAAAGAATCTCTTGTTGGCAGGATAACCGAACTGAAGATCATGCCACTTAATTTCAGGGATTTTATTAAATTCAAAGGGCGAAGCGATCTTCTTGAGCCTTATTCCGAAAAAGACATGTTTAACCTTAATGTAAAGGATACGATCTTTGAACTGATAAAATTTCAGAATGAACTGGTACTGTATTTCAATGAATACATACTCAGTGGCGGTTATCCCGAATATCACTCTGCAAAGGACATACGCACATGGCAGAACCTTCTTATCAGTGACGTGGTTGAAAAAACAATATATCGTGATATTGCCACACTCTACAAAGTAAAAAATCCCCAATATCTTGAAAATATACTTACCTATATCGCCCAAAACAATTGCCAGACCACATCACACAACAGGATTGCACAGGCACTTTCCATAAGCACAGACACAGTAATAAACATGGTCTATTACCTTGAATCCACATATTTCATTGGAACCCTATCACTTTTCTCAAAAAACGTGAAAAAGCGGATACGCTCAAATCGTAAACTCTTTGTTATCGATTCGGGATTATGCAATGCCTTGCTTAAGACCCGCAGCATAAAAGGTGAAAATATTGGATTACTGGTGGAATCTGTGATAAATTCAAACCTGCTTGCTTTAAAAGAATCCGGCCCATCCACCGATGTAAGGGACATTTCCTATTTCACTGACAAGCAAAAGCATGAAGTTGACATTGTACTGGATATCGGCGGAAAAGTGGTGCCTTTAGAAGTGAAATACCAGAACAATATCTATGATCACGACTTTAAGAATCTCCGTCATTTCATGGATGCACAGGATCTGGGTTTTGGAGTGATCGTTACTAAAAACCTGTTTGAGATGAAGAGTGATATCTTATGCATTCCCGCATGGATGTTTTTGCTGATATTTACAGATCAAGTCCCATACAATCCCGATTAATGATCAATCGTATGATACGAGAAACATATACTTGAAAAACGAGTGAAACGGTTCAAAAAGATTATCTTGTAAGTCCGGTTATTTGCGGATTGCGGTCTGGAATTACAATCCTTAATTATTCTTAACACAGTTCAATTTCCATGCAATCCACCAAAATCAGCATCACAACCACCGCAATCCTCCTCCCCATGGTCCTTGGTGCAGGATGCACTGACACCATCGGCACATCTCTTGAGACCCTACATACACACCACCGCCGGAAGTGAATCCTTTTCTTTTTTGTGCAAGAATGGGTGCGCATTGAGGATGTGCAGCATTCAGGTTTTACAAAACTGGCATTGCAGAATAGACGTCGTATAACTGCTCATCAAACTCCGCTGGCGCTCCGTTCTCTTCGCAGTAATACTCCTTTCCGGTTCGCACCACCGCACACTTCCACTCACCTCGTTTCACTCGTTCCTGCAGCGCAGGTCGTGCCGCGGGAGACTTTTTAATATATTCTGGATAAATGAATCGTGGTGAAAAAGATTCACCGCAAAGAGCGCAAAGGACGCAAAGGGTCCTTATTTTTCTTTGCGCTCTTTGCGGTTTTCCGAACCACTCCAGAAGATAATAAAAAGTCTCCATTGGTGTTCGGTTAAGGAGTTTGACATAATCGGTATATATTATTTTCCAAAAGTCCAATAATTTCATACGATTTTCCTATTTGATTTAAATCGAACACGGATGACACGGATTTGACGGATTTATTTTTTATCCGTGCGCATCCGTGTCATCCGTGCAATCCGTGTTCCATTACAATATTAGTCTTAACCGATCACACATGAAGCAACTCTATACACAGTTCAAATCACCAGACCCCGCGCAACTACCCTCTGCGTTCTCCGCGTCCTCTGCGGTTAATATTTTTGCCATGATTCATTTAATCCGGAATAAATTAAAAAATCTCTCATTTGTCATAATTTATCTCTTAACCGAACACCAATGAAAAAGTCTCTGCCGCGGACATTGCCCCCTCAAAAGTCATTCAGATCAAACACGACAAAGCCCTTTTCCCTGAGCGCATCCTTCCCTTCGATCTTTCTTGCAACCAGACCAAAGTACTCTGTCCGTTTATCGTTGTTCCACTGAACTGATGCGGACTTATCAATCAACTTTTCAAGAACATCCACCGCACCTTTCTTACTGAGATCTTTCCACTTACATTCTACAAAAGCAATAGTGTTTCTATCTTCATCCAAAGCAACTATGTCAATCTCAACTTCCTTTCGCATTCCTGTTGCCGTATCCCTGTAATGACCATACCACATACCAATTTTCGTAAAACCAAATGGCAGATTGTTTGCAGATCCCTGTTTTCTGATAAGGTCCCTGCTGATATCTTCGAAAACGAATGACACATGCTTGTTAAAAGCCCTGTCCAGCACTTCCTTATACCTCGTATAGTTGCTCTCTTCAATGTAACTCTTATACGGATAAATGAAACTGAACCAGAAATTAACAAAATGATCTCTTATCCTGTAAACCGTCTTCTTTGATCTGCTATAATCTGTTACAGGTGTGTTTTTCTCAATAAAGCCCAGCCTTTCCAGAGTAGAAAGATATCTAGGCAGGGCGGTTGGTGCCATGCCTATGTTATCTGCAATCCGGGTCTGCTTTGTGTTTCCTGCAGAAAGCGCACTAAGTATCGAAAAGTAGGTTCTTGGCTCCCGAAATTCTTCCCGGATCAAGAACTCTCCTTCCTCGTATAACATCCTGCCTTTTCTTGCGACGTTTTCAAGGATATTATCAATTGCAGGTTTATCAAGGTCGAGTTCGGCAAGGTAAAAGGGGATACCACCTGTAATTGAGTAAATTTTTACAGCCTCTTCGATGTCTGTCTTTTTGGGAAAAAGATCAAGACTTTCTTCAAACTCCATTGGTTCTACTTTCCATTGCCCTGTTCTCCTGCCATATAGCGGGCTTTTGTATGCAAGCACTTCACGTTCCATCATGGATATGCTTGAACCGCAAAGTACAAGCATTATATTCGTCCCTGAAAGATATTCATCCCAGTATTTTTGGAATATGGATGTCACTGCCGGGTTTGCGTTTATCAGGTACGGAAATTCATCAATTACAAGTACAAACCGTTCGTCACTGATCTTGCTTTGCAGGTATATGAAAAGGGTGCGCCAATCTGGGAATGGTGATTGTACAACTATGGCATCACCCATGTTTTCTGCTATGAAGCCTGAAAGGAGCCGTATCTGTTCGATCTCATTTCCTTTGGTACAAAGAAAATACGTATGTTTCTTGTCTTTAATGAACTTCTGCAACAGACAGGTTTTCCCGACACGTCGCCGTCCGTATATCACTATCATCTGACTCTTGTCTTTCCCGTATGCATCCTCAAGGAAAGCCAGTTCTTTTTCCCTGCCTACAAAGTTAACATTATGCATTATAACATTATGTTGTACTGCATACTTTATATACACTTCGCAAGTATAGTTTGTACCTCACTACTCGCGCTGCATGGGTGCACGGAAGTGAGCAAGGAATGAACGTATACACCGCACACTTTGTTTGTACTTGCGGCGCAGGTCGTGCCGCAGCAATGCCAACAACTCAACCACCAATCTATATGTCCAATAATACCAACAACATTTATATATCAATTTAACATATTTATCCAATATGCCAAATGCCAACACACTTGCAATATTTAAAGAACTTAAAAAGCTCAAAGTTCCATAACTTTCACAAGAAGTCAAGATAAATGCGAAAAACGGCGCGACCACCCGCGCGCAGCGCGGCACGTTCCTACAATTATAAACATGAAATACAAAACACTTTTCAAGCAGTCTCGTATTTGCATATCTGAGAATTGCATTTATGGGTTTGGGTTTGGTGGAAGTGGAATGTGCCGCCTGCGGCGTGAACTGATGCTCCGTTCTCTTAAATTAAGTTCAGGTCAATTGCTGTGCCTCTCTCTTTAACATCGACACCCACATGTACGTACAATAGATGAATGGCAACAAATAATATCATTCCACAGTACACAACTCACCACAACTCTCCCCTGCACATCGACTCAGTCTTATCGTTGGTGCTCTGGTTTAGTTTTTTGATCTTAACAAGATATTCATCCCCGACAGGCTCCGGTTCGCCAAAAACAGCATCTACACCAAGCCTTTTGAGATATTCCTTATATATGTAAATCGTATCCGGATCTTTGACCCGTATCTGCACATTATCGGCAATACGTGTGCCATCCCTTACCTGTTTTATTGACTCGATCATAGGCCGCAGTATACTTTCTCCAAGTTGAAGGCAACGTTTTTGCAGTTGTGCATCGGTCTCGTTCCACTCAACCGACTGGAAGCCCTCGCGTACAACCCGTGAAAAGAAATAATCCCTCCCAATGTCATTATAAAATTTGAACGCATGCTTAAGGTCTGCACAGTTACTCTGGGAACATGTATATTTAATTGGACTGATGATCATCTTCGGGTCTTTGATAACAACACCCTCATGCTGGATCTTTCCAAGTTCCCTGACAATTCCTGCAATCTCATCCGGTGCATCACTTAGCGAAAACTCACCAAAAAATGTCACCTGGCTAAATCCATACTCCTGTGCAAGTTTCCTGCGCTCATGCAACATATAAGGCATACCATGTTCCTTGTCCCTGATATCGAACACAAAAAAGTCAAGAGATTCAATTTCATAAATGTCCTTTGGTACATAAGGATTATCCGGACCCGCCATCTCGCCGCACAGGACAAGATCCGGATGGTCCTTAAAAAAATCACGATCCAAAAGATATCGTGCACGCTCTGTTGAATAAGGACAAACAAGCCCCCCGCGTGTAAAAGCTACAATACTTCCCCCAATATCAGTAACGCGCACATTGTAACCGTTCATCTTCTCTTCGACAGCTACCGTATTGATACCTGAAAAATGGTCTTTTATTGCAGGACCAAGCAGCATTGCCCTTTGTATCTTGGGAAAACCACGGATCAGCTTAAACGAGCCATCCTTTTGGTACAATACACTTCCTTGCTCGATATTTGAAACACTCTTATCGAACCGGAACAATCGACAGTATTCATTATCTCTTCCACCCCAGTTCGGAGATAAAATTCGCCTATCCAGAAGTCCTTTAAGTTTGGATGGCGGCAGGTTGAGATACCCTGCCGCACCTTCAATATCCAATTCAATATCCGTAGTATCATCTTCGGCTTTCATGAATTGGATATCGCGTGATGTTTTTCCTTGATCACGCGAATTTACTAGAATATACTTATATGCCAATTACTCACTTTATGAGACTTTATCTACTTACTCTAACTTACTCTACCATTACGTTGACAACCGATCTTCTTGTGATGAAACCAACCATATCATTTTCGAGGTTAAGCACAGGCACACCACTGATATTTTCCTTTATCATCATCTTGACAACATCGGATACCGAAGTGTTCGAATATACCGTCTTAACACCTCTTGTCATTATATCCTCGACAATAAGGTTTTTGATACGGGAATCTTGCTGGTTTCCTGAAACAACATCCCTGAAGGCACGCATTGCTTTTGCAACATCCTTTTCGGTAACTATTCCAACAAGTTTCCCATTCTCCAAAACAGGAAATCTTCCAATATTATTATCAAGAATCAGATGCCTGATATGGCTAACACGATCACCCGGGCTTGCGACAATAGGGTCCTTTTGCATAATTTCCGCTGCATATCCACCGAAATGATTGCTTTTCAGCAGTTCTTTCGGAGTCACCCATCCAACAATTTCGTCATTTTCGCTGACCATGATCACGCCATTGTTCTTTTTCATCAGGGTAACAGCATCATTGACTTTTGTGTCCGACAAAACCTTGACATAATTATCGGATACGGCTGTTGCAACATGCAGTGATGATGCAGGTTTTGCCCCTTTTTTGCGTGTTCCAAGCTCTTTTGTCAGATTTCTCATTGTCAGGACACCCATGACATTTCCACCATGTTTTACAAGCAGACGGCGTGTATCCGTTTTATCCATCACGTCAAGCGCATGGGATATCGTATCTGCCTTATCAATAGTCTGTGGCTGCACCATTATATCTTTGATTTGCATAGTTATCACCTCTTACATCCAAAAATATTCAACATTCATTCTATACTGTATTTCTACTGTATCACGACTGTATTACTCTTATAACATCGCTTCTGCTTATCATTCCGACAATTTCCCCATCCTGTTTAACAGGCAATGCCGTAATGTTCTCTTTGATCATAATCTTTGCCGCATCAACAATTGTATTGTCAACAGCTATTGTAACAATAGGTCCTGACATAATATCTTCTGCGACGAGTGGAACTTCCTTTATATAACGATAGGTTTTATCCCCGCCTGATGTTGGTCGCCTGGCCATTTTGATGTTCTTGGTTGAAAGTTTATTCTCATTATCTGTCATAGAGCTAAGTGCCAGGTTGCTTGTAGATATAACACCGACAGCTTCTTCAGCATCATCTATAACAATGACCTTGCTGACCTTGTTTATTTCCATCTCATCGATGACATGGTTAATCGTGTGGTGCCTGTGAACAGAAACTATATCTTTGTTGAACATTTCGGAAACTTTAGTATCGATAGCTTGTTCTGACACATATCTAACAATATCTCCCCTGGTTATAATACCAACAACAGAGTTTTTCGTTACAGGAATATTGTTAATACTGTTCTCGATCATAAGATCAATAGCCTGTTTTATCGAAGCTTCCGGGTAGATCGTGATCGGGGATTCTGTCATCACCAAATTTATGGGAATTTTGTCAATAGGGCGTCTTCTCCACATAGGCTCTGCTTGAGCCATTCTTTTTCCTATATCTGATTTGGTTACAATGCCGATCATCTCATCATTGTTAACAACAACAAGAGCACCGATTTTGTGTTTTAGCATCAAATTTCTTGCATGAGATATGGTTTCATCCGGTTCAATTACATATACCGGTGAACTCATAATATCTTTTATACTCATTATGTACCTCCCTTTTTTTTGTATCACTTTAATAAGAGTAGAAGTAATTTCTATAAATTATCATTGATCAAATGAAAATTTATTGGTCTATTCGGATATTGAATGTAGGATATCACGCTCTGTGAGTATTCCGCAAAGAGTTCCATTATCAATTATTGGAATTGAACCTACATTTTTCTCTATCATAGTTGCTGCCGCCTCTCCTATATCCAGGTCAGACGATGCCCAAACAACATCTTTTGATATAAGTGAACTGATCGGGGCGTCGAATGCCTCGTGGATGTTCCCTGTTACGATTTTATCGAATGCAGTTCCACTGCCAAGGAAATTCATGATATCAGATGCAGTGACTACTCCAATAAGTATGCTGTCTGTTACAACAGGAAGTCTCCTGAATCCCTGATCTACCATGATTTTGGCTGCATCGAAAATTGTTGTATCTGATCGGGTGGTTTTTACTTTTTTAGTCATATACGCGCCAACCGATTTGTTGGCATATATGCCTGCAACAAGTTTGACAAAATCTTTTTCCGTACAGATAGCACACACTCGACCATCTTCACTTAATATTGGAAGACCACCGGTTTTCTCTTCACTCATCATTTTAAGCGCATCTGATATATTTGCATCTTCATTCAGGTGCGAGACATTATGTCGCATTATTTCCCGAACATCTGCATTGATGGCTGCAAGGAGGTTGCCTTTGAATCGTTTTTCAACAAGCAGGTTTTTACTTCCACCACCTAAAAAATCGATAACATCAACCGATGTAACAACTCCTTCAAGTCGGTTTGTACCGGCATCGGTGATCGGAACACGCCTGAATTTTTTGTTCGTCATTGTTTTAATTGCACCCATTATCGTTGTTGTAGGAGGTATAGTGACTACGTCTTTAGTAGCAACTGCCATGATATCTCCTTCACGTTCCGATATTTTAGCTTTGAAATTTACAGGTCCGACATCCATCGTGCCTGTAGTGCTTAACATTCTTAAGTCATTTCTCTGAATGGTTTTGTCATTTGCATTCAGTTTTTCTTGCACTTTCATTTTATCTTGTGTAATCCTGGATATTTTGTTTCGTGTATTCAATTAAACCACCAAACTATTGAGTATCTCTAACGAAATCATCTATCGAACATTTCTGCCGAAATTTTCTATCGAACATTTCTACTGAAATCCTGTATTGAAAATATGATCAAAAATTTAGGTGCCATGTTTGTAAAATATTGCTACCATGTAAGTCTCACTCCAATTCATAATTAAGATGGATTTGGTAATAAGTGTTTGGTTATTGAATAATTCCATGCTGAAATTCCATTGTACTATTCAACTTCGAAACCTGTACCAACCAGACAAGCCCGCAACACATCCTGTTTGTCTACGATTCCCACCAGTGTTTTCCTATTGACAATACAGACCCTGCCAACGTCGTAGTGTAGCATCATCTCTATGGCTTTTAAGAGTGGTGTATCCGGTAACATTGTATATGGTGGGGTTGACATAATCTTTTCAACTGTTGTTGAATCTCCGGGTCTTGTTCCATGTGTATCGCTAGATCCGGTTCTGGCATGTCCTGCTCTTAGAATATCCCTTCTTGTTATTATTCCCACAACTTCGTTTTTGTGGGATACCACAGGGAATCCGGTATGGTCGTATTCGATCATCTCCAGCCATATCTTTGTAATACTGTCATCGGGATGACACGTCATAATTTGTGTCGTCATGATATTTTCAACCATTTTCGGAGATTTTTTTGTAGGATGGATATTTTTCAGCAGATCTACATCACTCAATATTCCTGCGCAGGTTCTGTCACTTGTTGATACAATAACAGGAACCCTGTTTTGCTTTGCTTCTATCAAAAGTCGGGCAGCTTTTATTATATCCATATCCGGAGTGATCGTGGGGCATTCGTGTGCATATCCCCCAACTGTTACATTAGATCGTGTGGATGTGATGTTAAGTATATCCTGGTCTTTGAGTATGCCAATAATCCTATTCGATTCATCGACCACGGGAAGCCCGCGCAAAAAATGATCGCGCATCTGCTGTCTTGCATGCGTGATAAAATCACTGTCTTTTATGCATACAGGTTCCTTTGACATAATTTCTTCAATGATCATGTGTCCACTCCTTTTATTATATGTTCAGGTTCGAGAATCGTATGGTCATATATCTAGAAATGTTAATTGATATATCATATGTATTAACTCTCTAAATCCTTACAGTCTTCACATAACAGTAACCCGTTCACAAGTGTAACTGTCTCACCATACGCGCCGCAATATTCGCATGTTCCACTTTTAAGTTCCGGCGTTCGTGGAATGTTTTGCTCATTGCTCATTTCAATAAGGCTTTCTAAAATGGTATTTAGACCCGGAGCTATCATGAGCAGGTCTTTGTCTGTGACAATCCCCGAAGCACTGCCATTCTCTTTGATAACAAGCCTTCGAATATCATGTTTTAGCATGATCCTGGCAACATCTATTATGTTTGTTGAAGGTCTTGCTGTCATGAGAGGCGACGACATGATGTCACTTGCAGGAATATTGCCTGGCTCTTTGTCCTCTGCCACCACTTTCCTGACAATATCGCGTTCGGTTATGATCCCTACAGCATCGCCTTTTTTTGTGATGACAATACTCGAAACATTGTGTCTGGTCATTTCCCCTGCAATTTCGGCAGCGTTCGCTCTGACATCCAGGGTAAATACATTTTTGGTCATGACCTCGCTGACCCGCATTTCATTTTCAATTTCCTTGATGGAGGTGCCTGTTTCCATATCTCTTTGAGTCCCCAATACCATAAGATATCACATCCTACTCCCTCTGATTATTATACAAAATACCCACATCAAAGTATAGGTTGTTATGACATATATAGGTGATTGTGGGAGATTTTTGACCGCCGCTGACACTTGCGAAATGCACAACGACGAGCCTGTTATCTTTTTAGCACCATCGTGAAAAATATTGAAAGAAAAGAAATACTCAGGACAAATAGAGATTTCTGAATGATGCTCAACTATATAAAGAGCACCGAATATTTATTTTATGTTATTAACAATACTTTTTGCAATGCAAGCGACCATAAATATTTCATACAGTATACGCATGACACTGCATCATGATCCAGTTATTTTTCAGACACGGATTTCACGGATTAACACCGATTTGATGTTTATCAAACATCAAACACTTTGCACCA
>JAUVET010000169.1 GCA_030594665.1 Methanosarcinaceae archaeon | reverse complement strand
ATCACAACTGCCTCAAGTATCAGGCCCGGGCAGTGAGCAGGTCTACATGACCCAGAAGCTCAACCGTGTCCTTGACACTGCAAACAAGGAAGCAGGCAAAATGGGGGACGAATACGTCAGTGTCGAACATCTCCTGCTTGCACTGGTCAACGAAAAAGACAACGCAAGCGGGAAAATACTAAAAGATGCAGGCACCACAAAAGACGCACTCCTTCAAGCCATCAATGAGATAAGGGGTGGACAACATATCACATCCGAAAACGCAGAAGACACCTACGAAGCACTCAAAAAATACGGCATCGACCTCACCGAACTCGCATCACAGGGGAAACTCGACCCCGTAATCGGCAGGGACAAGGAGATCAGGCACACCATCCAGATACTTTCCCGCCGCCGCAAGAACAATCCTGTCCTCATCGGAGAAGCAGGAGTTGGCAAAACCGCGATCGTAGAAGGTCTGTCCCAGCGTATCGCCAACCATGATGTCCCCGAAGCCATGAAGAACAAACGTATCATATCGCTTGACATGGGCGCATTGATAGCGGGCGCAAAATTCAGGGGGGAATTCGAAGAACGCCTCAAAGCCGTCCTCAAGGAAGTGTCGGATTCCGAAGGGCAAATAATCCTGTTCATCGATGAACTGCACACAGTCGTAGGTGCCGGTGCCACCGAAGGCTCAATGGATGCAGGGAATCTCCTGAAACCCATGCTTGCAAGGGGTGAACTTCACTGCATCGGTGCAACCACACTAAATGAATACCGCAAATACATCGAAAAAGATGCAGCACTTGAACGCAGGTTCCTGCCCGTACTCACTGACCAGCCCACAGTAGAAGACACCATCTCCATACTGCGCGGGCTCAAAGAACGTTACGAAGTGCACCACGGTGTCAGGATAAAAGATGCGGCACTGGTCGCAGCCGCAGTTCTCAGTGACCGCTACATCTCAGACCGGTTCCTGCCTGACAAAGCCATCGACCTCGTGGACGAGGCGGCATCAAAGATCAGGACCGAAATAGACAGCAAACCCTCGGAACTCGATCAGGTTGACCGCAAGATCATGCAACTTGAGATTGAGCGGGAAGCATTGAAGAAAGAGAAAGACCCCGCATCAAAAGAACGACTCGAAAAACTACAACAGGAACTTGCGAACATGCGCGCCGAATCCGATTCCATGCGGGCACAGTGGCAGGGCGAAAAGGACGCGATCGCAAAACTCGGTTCCTTAAAGGAACAGATCGAGGACGTGAAAGTACAGATCGAACATGCGGAACGTGACTATTACCAGAACAAAGTCGAAAACCTTGACCGCGCCGCCGAACTGCGACATGGAACCCTTCCGTCACTTGAGCGCCAGTATGCAGACGAAGAAGCGCGTCTTGCGGAAAAACAGAGTGCCTCCACACTACTCAAAGAAGAAGTTGACGAAGAGGACATCGCAGAGGTCGTGAGCGAATGGACAAATATCCCGGTAAGCAGGTTGATGGAAGGCGAACGCGAGAAACTCTCACACCTTGAAGATAACCTGCACAAACGCCTCATCGGACAGGACGAAGCAGTAAAAGCAGTTTCCGATGCAGTGATACGCGCCTATGCCGGTATCAAGGACCCCCAGAGACCGATCGGGAGTTTCATATTCCTCGGCCCGACAGGTGTCGGGAAGACCGAACTTGTCAAGGCGCTTGCTGCGGAACTGTTCGATGATGAGAACAACATGGTGCGGCTCGACATGTCAGAATACATGGAAAAGCACACGGTCTCACGTATGATCGGCGCGCCGCCCGGGTATATAGGTCATGATGAAGGCGGGCAGCTCACAGAGGCGATCCGCCGCAAACCCTATGCAGTGATACTGTTCGACGAGATCGAAAAGGCGCACCCTGATATATTCAACATCATGCTCCAGATACTGGAGGACGGACGTTTGACCGATTCTAAAGGCAGGACTGTGAACTTCAAGAACACTCTTGTGATCATGACATCAAACATCTGTGTGGACTATGCCAGTGCGCATCTGGAAGAAGGCGGAGACTATGTCAAAATGCAGGAAATTGCACTCAACGAACTTGCCAGGCATTTCAGGCCTGAGTTTTTGAACCGCATAGATGAACTTGCCCTATTCCACCCCCTGACAAAAGACGAACTTGTAAAGATCGTGGACATCAAGGTCGCAGAACTGGTGGAGCGCCTGAAAGAGAAAAGGATCACACTTACGATCACAGATGCTGCCAAAAAATATCTTGGAGATGCCGGCTTTAGTGAAAAATACGGAGCACGCCCACTGCGGCGTGTTATTCAGAATGAGGTCGAGACAAGGATCGGGAAGCTGATCGTGGCGGGTGAGGTGATAGAAGGGGCGGATCTCGTAGTGGATTTGGATGAGCGGGGAATTGTGGTGAAGGTTGATTAGTGAAGGCCGTTGTATGTCATGATTCCCTGACACCCTCACATAAGGTTACATGCCGGATATCCGTAGAAAATAAATGGATCTACACAACATTGAGTGAGTTGTATCTCTAAATAATAATAATAATAATAATAATAATAATAATAGTCATACAAATTTTTACCGCGGAGAACGCAGAGGGCCACAGAGTTGTCCATATTTAGATTCTCTGCGCCCTCAGCGTACTCTGCGGTTGATTTCTTATAATAATCGATGAATTAAATGTTAATTTAATGGCTTTTACTTAAAATCGGTGTATAAAAATAACTGGAAAATGGGATAGTGTCACACGATAGAAAACATCAATACCATGTGATTTGTGAAATTATGTTAGTACGACTTCGCATGCCTTCGAACCGTTGTCCAACATATTGCCGGAGGGTTGAGTATAAATGAAAGTAATATTTGTAACTGACTTGCACGGAAGCAAATGGAAATATGAGCGGTTATTTGAAGTAGCAAAAGAGTTCCAGGCAGATGTGGTCATCAATGGCGGTGACATGCTGCCAAAGAATAATGAACTGTTCAAACAGGGCGAATTCATTGCCGACTACCTTGACAACCATTTTGCACAATTCAACTCTGCAGGAATTTACTATCTCTGTTATCCCGGGAATGATGATCTCAGGATATTTGATAAACAGTTTGATGATACCTGTAATAAGTATCCCTTCGTGATCGATCTGGCACAACGCAAATTTGAGGTCGGAGGTTATGAATTCATAGGAATGAACTGGGTAGTTGATTATCCGTTCCGGCTCAAGGACAGGTGCAGGATGGATACTGATGACTATACGTTTCAGGAGCAGTTTGGAACTGGACTGTTATCCACACCGGATGGATGGCAGGAAATCGATGACTGGTTTACATATGCAAAAAACCTCCCGACTATAGAGAATGAACTTAGCCACCTGGTGCGCCCCAGGGATATGGCAAAAAGTGTTTATGTGATCCACATGCCCCCGTCCGGACTGGGTTTGGATAAGTGCTCTTACGGTGCAGAGGTAGGATCAAAGGCGATATACAACTTTTTGAACAAAAACCAGCCAAAATTGTCGCTTCATGGCCACATCCATGAATCTCCTGAAGTTACAAGCCGATGGTATGCAAAACTCGGCAGGACGATATGCATCCAGCCGGGTCAACTTGATGAGTTCACCTATGTTACGATCGACCTGTCTACTATGAAGTTTGACAGGATCAAGGAAAACATAAAATTAGAATGAATGAGCTGAAGATGGATTATATCACAGGTCCCGCAGTTCTTTGACGCTCATATTGATTGACACTTCGGCTATATCTGCACTGTACTCTGATATTCGCTGCAAGCTCTCGATAATAGACCTCATTTCGGTACCGGAGACACATGGATCAGCATTCTTCCTATTCTTCTTAGCAAGAGATGCACCGGTAGCTGCGGCTTTTTTCGCATTGGCGATAACCTTGTTCGCATGTTTCACATCGTTTTCTGCGAGTGACTTAATAGCATCCGTGAAAACACTGCGCACAAGCTGTCCCATCTCAAAGACCGGATCGTTCTCATTGATCCCGTGTTTCATATTAATGATATTCTGTGCTATCCGTTCGGCATGATCGCCAATCCGTTCCATGCTCTTTGTGGCAAGCCGGTATCCGAGGCATTCCCTTGGGCGTTTGATCCCGATCTTCTCAGAAAGTTGCGGATCCTCGATGGCTGCTTTGAGCTGCCGCACTGTCAATAGATAGAAACGGTCAACTTCATTATCACGCTGGATAACGTCCCGTGCAAGCTCAAGATCATGGTCACGCAGTGTGCGCATAACATCCTCCAGCATTGACGACACAAGCCCGGACATGCTCTGCATCGCTTTATCGAGCGACAGGTCCCGGTAGTTGAGAAGACTTTGCAGAACCAATTCATTCCTGGACTCTTCAATGACCTCAAGACCGATCAATCTCTGGCGCGCGGAGTCCTTGATAAATTTCCTGTCAGATGCACTGAATCCTTTATGCGAAACCAGTTTTATAATGTCGTATCCGACAAGGTAATGTGCAAC
>JAUVET010000181.1 GCA_030594665.1 Methanosarcinaceae archaeon | reverse complement strand
TTAAGTCTGATGTGAGAAGACCTGAGATTCTTAGGGATTTTGTTGCACTTGTTGAGGATGAGTTCGATGAGGTGACCGATGCGGATATTGGTATGTGGCTGTCTAACTTTATTGACACAGATGCTAGAATGACGCCATAGTATCGCAAGGTGACTTCCCACCTTAGGTTTAAATGTCATAACATATTAGATACATTCATGTTTATTTCAACTGCGCTTTTATTTGTTGCAAGTCTTTTGCTGATAACTAAAGGTGCTGACTGGTTCATCGAATCTGCCGTTTCCATTTCTGAAAAAAGCGGCATACCAAAGATCATCATAGGTGCAACAATTGTCAGTTTTGCAACCACTGCACCTGAATTTGCAGTTTCTGCAACTGCAGCCTACATGAACCATACTGAAATAACAATTGGTAATGCAGTAGGTTCTGCAATATGCAACATCGGACTTGTGCTCGGAACTATAGTGGTTATAAAAGCAATACCTGTTCATATTGAAACATTCTTATACAAAGGCGCATTCATGCTCCTATCCGGCGCAGTCTTGATATTAACAGCACTTGACGGCATGTTGTCACGCTTTGACGGCATGCTACTATTTCTAATATTTGTGGGATTCATGTACTACAATTATCGATTACAAAATGCGATCTTTAGTGATGACCCGAATCTAAAACCTGACAGGTCACAGATGGCCGGGCTCAAAAAGGATATCGTTTTATTTGTACTCGGGGCAATGTGTGTTGTGATCGGAAGCCGGATACTCATCGATACAGGGATCACGATCGCAGAGATGTTCGGAGTGCCGGAAATGATCATTGGACTAACACTGCTCGCACTCGGTACATCCCTGCCTGAACTTGTAACTGCAATTTCAGCAACCATAAAAGGTCATCAGGACCTCTCTATCGGAAATATACTTGGTGCAAATACAATGGACATCGCACTTATTCTAGGAGTTTTATCCCAACTGCGCCCGCTTCCAATAATACCACAATCGATCAATTATGATTTTCCGGTGATGATGTTCATCATGGTCATTTTAATATTGTTCGGGATAACAAAGAAACGACTTGAACGATGGGAAGGTGCAGTTATCTTGTGTTCATATTTCGCTTACATAGCAGGACTATTTTTGTGGTACAATTGAAATTATCAATCGAAAAAACAAAGAAAAAAGGGTGGATGTTAGATCCACTGAAATTCAAATCACTCAAGTCGCTTCCAAACATCATGTCCTGACAGGTGACATTTAGTACCGCAATTAATAATTACCGGACCATGTGGTGTTCCATGACACGATGTGCATGCAGGAATCTGAGCATGCTGTGGATGACACTGGGAACACAGCAATTCCGAATGTTTGGTGCCACTGTCATTTATCATATTGATGGCATCAGCGTGACATCCTGAACACATGCTTTTTGGTATTGTTGCCGGATATACGATTATCGTTGGTATATGTCCGGTTTGATGGCAGTTACCGCAATCATCCGCTGTCATTGTACCACTATGGGGACTGTGACAATTTGTGCATTCAGGGATAAGCCCATGTTTTGTGTGACAACTTGAACATTCAAGTTCACTATGTTTTGTAGGATTTACATCTAATACGGTAATTTCATCGATGTGACATAAACTGCATGAATACTGATCAGTCCCTGTCGAGAACGTAATATCTTTTGGTGCATGTGCATCAGTATGGCACTGTGTACAATTTGTAACTATATTTCCATGGAATAAGCCATGACAATCCGAACACGTTGGAATGTAGCCGTGTTGGACATGGCAGTAATTACAGCTTTCATGTGAGTGCAATCCACCGGATTCTTTCATTGTGTTGACAGGTTTTGGATGACATTCAATGCAAACATTAAAAACCGCTTCGATCTCATCATCCATGTTTTCAAACTCATCATCAGTGATCTCATCTTGATCAATATCATTGAGTTCATCTTGATCAATATCATTGACTATAATTGTGTCATCATCATCATTTCCCATACAACCGCTTATGGCAATTGCTGCAACCACTGCAATAATTAAGAGCAATATATGGTTTTTTCTTTTCATGTATCTCATTCTCTCATTGTTTGAATATAAATCCATCCAATAACATTTAGAGTTAAATATTTATCTTTTATAACTTCCAGGAACACTAACGTTTGCATTTTTTTGCCATTGTCATACTACCTCCGCCCACAATTCCCACAATAAGCAAACTGCCTGAACTTACATGCTTAATGGGGACGTCTATGGGTGAATTCAAAAAAGACAGCTTGAATCCGAATTGTCATTAAAGGATTTTGAAAGACTGATCAAAGATAAGAGGTTTCGAAACCTTATTTTTTTAGATCGAGTGAACATATCGCTCTTGATCTCATAGTATAATATGCCAAATTATACATGATGTAAAAAGAAAGACATTTTAAGTATAACGTATTTAAGGTAGCAAAGAAGCACAGCGATGTATGTGTAATGTGTATAAATTTACACTATTTTTCACTGAATTATACGGGCTGAATGTATGCCTGTAAATCAAATTTTAAATATTCTTGCGAAATGATACAAAACTTGCGCATTGTCCGTAAATGAAGTTGTTTCGCATCATAAGGAGGATTTCAATGAAAGTATACAAATCTTATGATGATTTACCCAAAATAAAACTGCCTGAGGGGCAGGAGGTATTCATAAGCGACAGTACCATCCGTGACGGTTCCCAGATGCCCGGGATTGTTATGAACAAAGGGCACAAACTCAAAATATACGAGTTTTTACATGAGATCGGTATTGAAAAACTTGAGACTTTTGTATTCAATGAACGTGATCGAGCTGCAGTTAAATTGATGTTTGATCGCGGTTATGAATCCCCCGAGATCACGGGATGGGCACGGGCAGTGCCTGCTGATATTGATATGGTGTTGGAAGTTGACGGGATCAAGGAAACCGGAATATTGATGTCAGTGTCCGATTCACATATATTTGACAAGATGGGACTTGCAAGCCGTGAAGCAGCCGAGGAGATGTACTTAAATGCACTTCAATATGCGGTTGACCACGGACTTCGAACACGTGCACATATTGAAGATATGACCCGTGCGGACAACTATAATTTCGTATATCCGCTTATTGGAAAACTACTTGAGATCGACCCAAAATGTACAATTCGGCTTTGTGACACTGTTGGTTTTGGAGTTCCATTTGTTGATGTTGATGAACCATACGGTATTCCTTCAATGATCAAGTTCATAAAGAATGAACTTGGTGCTGTGAACATCGAAACACACTGTCATGATGATTTTGGCATGGCAGTTGCAAATTCAATTGCAGGCTACTGGCACGGTGCCAATTGGTCAAGTGTTACATTTCTTGGGATCGGTGAGCGGGCAGGCAATGCTGAAATGGAAAAATTGCTTATTTTCCTTGCAGAGCGGGTAGAAGGATTTGATAAATACAATCTCGGATCGATCTCAAGATTCGCTAAATTCCTGGAAAAAGAGATCGGAATAAGGATTCCAAGAAATAAATCTGTTGTCGGCAAAAACATTTTCGCACATGAATCAGGGATCCATGCCGCAGGCGTCATTAAAAACCCATTCACGTATGAACCATTCCTCCCTGAGAAGGTTGGAGGGGAGCGCATATTCCTTGTTGGCGATTCGTCCGGTATTGAAGTGTTAAGATTTAAGGTTCAGGAAACCTTGAATGACCTGATGGATATTGAGATAGAAATTGGCAAGAACGATATACGTCTTAAGGCTATCCAGAAAGATATCCAGAAATTGTATGATAAAGAAAAGCGGGTTTCATGTATATCTGACGAAGAGATACAGGCGTATGTTGAAAAATACTTCTTGTTCGAATCTGTCGTAAAACGTGATATGCATCATACAGATGTATATAATGATGAAGACGAACAATAAAATAATATTTTGGATATAAGGTATAATATTACCTTATATCCGGCAACCTTTTTTTATAATATACACTTTATAAAATTATATAGTTCGAGTTAACCCGGGCTTCAGCGAGGATCTTCTCGATAACAGCTTTTCATTTTAAACCAATATTTCACTTGTGTATTTTGCGATCGCATCTGTCATCTCGCTGAGTTTTGCACTGCCACCCAGGTCATAGGT
>JAUVET010000143.1 GCA_030594665.1 Methanosarcinaceae archaeon | reverse complement strand
TCACCCCAACAGAAGCGGTCCATAAATACACAAATAAAAGCAAAGGTAAAAAGAAAACCGGAATGAGAAAACTGGCAACCCTCAAGACCGAAACGACTGCGCGTTATGGCATGCACAGCATGCTCGGTAACCACATGCAACACCTATACCTGAATGAATTGGTAACAATAGGACAGGAACTTGAGAATATCAAGGCTGCCTCTGAATACGATACGTTTAAACATATCTACGGCTGTCTCGGACAAACTGATCTGCTTCTGGATATGAACTCCAACAATTCCCAGATCGCATACGAAAGAGCCGTAAATCTTTTTTCCATACTCTCTGATCTGCGGCGTGCCGTATGGGAGGTCAAGCCATGACATCGGTATGTGTTTATTTCCAGATACACCAGCCATACCGGCTTCGCTGGTTCTGGCCAAATGGGGATAAAGGGTTCAACAGGTACTTTGACGGATCCAAGAACAAGGAGATATTCGAAAAAGTTGCCAACAAGTGCTACCTTCCTGCAAACCACACACTGCTGGATGCCATCGATGAACACAATGGTGATTTCAAGTTCAGCGTCTCCATCACAGGAACGCTGCTGAGCCAATGTGAACAATGGGGTGAGGATGTGCTTGACACCTTCAGGCAGATGGCAGATTCGGGATGTGTGGAATTTCTGGACGAGACGAACTACCATTCCCTTGCCGGACTGTTCGAAGATCGAACTGAGTTCATAGAAGAGATCCGTGAACACCGCGACCTTGTTTTTGACCTGCTGAATGTAAAACCCGAAGTGTTCAGGAACACCGAACTGCTGTACAACAACAACATCGCAAGAACGGTCTCTGATCTGGGATACAAGGCTATCCTCGCAGAAGGTGCGGAGCACCTGCTTGGCTGGCGCTCCCCGAACTTTGTCTATAAGGCAAAGGGCAGTGACATTGCAGTCCTGCTGAGGAACTTCAAACTCAGTGATGACATAGGATACAGGTTCTCTGCAAAATGGTGGAGCCAGTACCCGCTCACAGCCGATAAATGGGCGGCGTGGGCATCGGATATCAGGGAAGATACGATCAATATATTCATGGATTATGAGACATTCGGTGAGCATCAATGGGAAGACACGGGAATCTTCCAGTTCCTGCGCGCGTTCCCGGATGAGGTACTCAAAAAGAAACTCGCCTTCAATACTCCATCCGAGGTCGTGGACATGTACAAACCGGTTGCGGAAATCGATGTAGGGGACTTTTCGACCATATCATGGGCTGACATGGAACGCGATACGAGCGCATGGCTTGGTAACGATATGCAGAGGCGCTGTTTTGAAGAAGCGAAATTACTTGGACCGTATGTGAAAAAGACAGGAGACAGGAAATTGATACGCATCTGGAAACACCTATTGACATCAGACCACTATTATTATATGTGTACCAAATGGCTTGAAGACGGTGATGTGCATTCATACTTTAGCATACATTCATCACCATTCGATGCGGCTGTGAATTTCATGGCAGTCGTTATGGATTTCAAGTCTCAGGTGTTCAAACGGCTGAGCGAAATTGATTAATGCAATGTTCACATGATATTTTACGGGGATATCAGAAATAGATAGGGGTTGATAATATAGTTAGGGATCTATGCATGTTCTGTACCGCAGATGAGACTGCGAATGTCATCTGGTTTGATATCAGTTATGTAGATACGATCAGTTCACAGGCAGACATCACGGGTTTTTTTGCAGACAATGACGTCAATATTCGGTTTGGATACCTTGACAATACGGAACACGAGAAAACAGGAAAATACATCATTTTCGCTCAGGTCAAAAAAAGCGCTGATGTGGAAGAACTTGTTGCAGCCCTCAAAAGTCTCGACGTTGTGCATGATGTAAAATACGGAATTTCAAGTAACAAGATGGTACAATCCGTGGAATTCCCGCTCAACCTGCTTGGGGAGAGAGCAATAATCAGCCGCGCGACAACATTCGTGGACATCATACGAACAGTATATGAAAATGTGCCACAGTCTGATGGACTCACGATGCTAAGCGGGCTTAAAAGCGGTATCCATGCAGCAAAGTATTTCAAAGGAATTACAACCATAGATGAAAACAATTTCAAGGATATCCTCAAAGAGTTGCTCATGGCAACCGGTTGGGGAATCCTTGACATTGAATATGATTGTGACACTATGAGCGGTCGAATATTTGTCCATGAATCGTTCATTGCAGATCGTTATAAAGAGAGTGAACGTCCGGTCTGTGGATATATGAGCGGATATTTTGCCGGATTTATAACAGAGGCTGTGGGCAAGACCATGCATGTGCGTGAGGTCAGATGCAAAAGCATGGGACATGATGTATGCGAGCATTCCATATCCCTTGCACCACCCGGTGTAAAACTTGAACACCTTTTGCGAGGGGAGAGTACTTGATAAGGCAACCGAATGTGATCTTTGGCAATTCCCGGTTGCTTGTGACAATGGGGAGAAAAGGAGAGATATTTGGTTTTTTCTATCCAAGACGCGACTATGCCCAGCATGTCGAGGATTCACTGGCATGCATTCATACCAATGATAGTCTGTTGTGGATCAACAATTATAAGTGGCATTCTACTCAGGAATACATCGAAGATTCCAATATTGTGTCTACGAAACTATCACATGGTTCCGGCATTAAAATATCGATCCTTGACTTTGTTCATCCGAAGGTCCCCATATTGATCCGCAAATTCAGGATATATTCGAAAAAGCGGTTGTGCGGCAAGTTCTTTTATTACTCGAATCTCAATGTAGGGGAGATGGAAAAAAAGAACTCATGTTTCTGCGATTCGGATGAGAAGCTGCTTGTGCAGTACTGGCAGGATTCCTACATCGGTCTAAAAGGGATACCTGATTTTGAAGAATGGCAGGTTGGCAAGGCGATAGATACTATCTGGTGGACCAATGCAAAGTATGACATGGAAGATGGAAAACTGCAAAACAACAAGGAAGATATCGGAAAACTTAATAGTGCACTGGGTTGGAACCTTGATATTAAAAAAGGGGGAGAAACTGAAATAACGGTGATGATTGGTGCTGCCCAGAAAAGAACACGCCTATATAAACGTATGCGGGAACTCGCAAACCAGCCAATTGATAATGTTTATGAAAAAACACGTGATGACTGGATCATGTGGCTTTCAAAAAAGAATATGTTGAGCCTGCCAGTGCTTGGAGAACACAATCCGATAAGGCAGGAGATGTTCAGTGCATACAACCGCTCGCTTCTTACATTAAATCTTTTGAACGATCCGGAACACGGGTCATTTATTGCTGCACCTGAATTTGATTCAAACTTTGAGATGTGCGGAGGATATGGATTCTGCTGGAACCGCGATAGTGTAGAGGTCGTGTTGTCCTTACTGGATGCAGGCTATCCCGGGTATTGTGACCAGTTTTTCAAATGGTGCAAGAATACACAACTCCCTGACGGTTCATGGTTCCAGAGATACTGGCTTGATGGGAACACTGCACCTTCATGGGGGAATTTTGATTACTCGACCCAGATCGATGAAACCGGTGCAACACTGTATGCAATTGATGTATACTACTGTACACTAAAAGGGTTTGCAAAAAGCGATTTCCTTGAAGATGTTTGGCCTTTGATCCTGCGTGGCGCCGAATACCTGATGAAACGAAGCAGGCGCGGAATACATGATCCATGTATTGACCTGTGGGAAACGTATTACGGTCGTTTCAGTTATACGAATGCTTCGGTGTATGCCGGACTTGTTGCTGCTGCTCATATTGCAGAGGATTATGATGAATCCGGTCTTGCCGATCGATGGGTAAAGCACGCGGATATTGTGAAGATGAAAACAAAAGAAAAACTGTGGTTGAGTGAGGGATATTTTGCAAAAGGAATCATCGATAACAAACTTGACCCAACCATTGATACGAGCATACTTGGGATGATCGTTCCGTTCAATATGCTCTCCCCGGATAATCGTGATGAAAGGGCGATGATCTATTCGATCATCAATAAGATAGAAGATAATTTGAGGGTCAGGATCAATGACCACTACGGAATCATGCGCTATGAAAATGATAACTATATCGAAGGAAATCCATGGATCGTCACAACACTGTGGCTTTCAAAGACAATGCTTACGCTTGCCATCGCAATCCAGGGTGAGGATGACAGCGAGAAACAGGTGCAGCGATTGGTCAAAGATGCAACCGATTACATAAAATGGGCACTAAGAAGCACGACAAGCACGGGACTGCTACCGGAACAGGTAGATAAGTTCAATGGTCATCCTGCATGGGCGATACCGCTTGGATGGAGTTGCGCCCTTATGCTTGACAATATCCGACTTCTTGATGAGATCAAATGATAATGTTGAAAATTGTTGGAAAATGATGAAAATGTTTGATGATCCTGATTTGATATATATGTTTGCCTGAATCTAAAACCAATGTAACAACCGCCGCAGGCGGCGGTTTGTTTACGCAGCGTTAAGAACAACTAGATAAATACGATTCGATTATAGATGAAGGTGTGAAATGTGAGTGGGTCTGGTTTTTCATATAATGCTGCCGCGAATTACGAATCCGGAATACTGAGGGAATGGATCATTACCAATGGTCTTGGAGGCTACGCCTCGTCAACCATCATTAATGCAAATTCAAGGACATACCATGGCTTGCTGGTCGCTGCACTGAACCCGCCTGTTGACAGGACTGTTTTGCTCTCATCGATCGATGAGGAGCTCATTATCGACAAGGATATACACCGTCTTTCAACACACAAATATCCGAACACGGTTTATCCCACAGGGTTTGAATATCTCAGACGTTTTTCAGTTGACCCGTTTCCATCTTTTGTCTACCGGATCGGTAACATGGAGATTACCAAACGTGTTTTTATGGTCTATGGACAGAACACTACTATTATCAAATATGAAGTGAACAACGGTGATGAGTCCGGTAGTGCGACCATGCGCTTTTACCCGCTTGTCGCCATGC
>JAUVET010000264.1 GCA_030594665.1 Methanosarcinaceae archaeon | reverse complement strand
ATAAATTGAGAGTCTCTCATGCACGTTCGATTGATTCTATTTAGTTGTGTTTGATTAAACACCACCGATCAGAATTAATCGAACTGCCATATCTAACGTCAGTCAGGAAAAAACTCCTGACTCCACTTATATTACTAATTACATATTACTATTACTATAAGGCGGTGATAAAGTTAAACAAATTATGATCCAACACCATCAAGGTGAAGGGAACTCATAATATGCACAATGGTATATAAGCATTCCCCACATGGTCGCCCACATCGGAAAATTACTTGAATATCCCATTTACTTCACCTCGGATCAGGCTTGAAATTACCCCGGAAGTATCCGGTTCATTGGCATCAAACCCCCCGAAGGAAGCAGCCCTAAAACTACACTCTTGTATATAAGCATTGCGAGTACCTCAGAAAAAATCGATTATTTTGGTCCGAAATAACGTTTTGTTTTTATACTATAATCGTTTAAACATTCCTGATTATTATGATTACTAAAACAAAACTGAGGGATCGATTTTTACGTCACTGAATCAATTAAAAACGCACAGGTAAGCATTTTTGATACAACCCTGCGCGACGGGGAACAGACACCGGGCGTCTCACTGACCCCGCAACAAAAAATGGAGATCGCACACCAGCTCGACAAACTCGGAGTTGACATCATCGAAGCCGGTTTCCCAATAACGTCCATAGGAGACAAAGAATCCGTCCGATCAATAGCAAACGCAGGATTGACCCTCGACATATGCGGTCTTGCCCGCGTCCTTACAAAAGACCTTGACACATGCCTTGACTGCGACGTGGATATGATACACACATTCGTATCAACATCAGACATCCAGCGGATACATACTATAAAGAAAAGCCGTGAAGAAGTCATAGACATGGCTGTTGCCGCCGTAGAACACATCAAAGACCATGGCGTCAAATGCATGTTCTCCGCAATGGACGCAACACGGACAGACCTTGATTACCTTCTTGAAGTGTTCAAAGCAGTAGAAAACGCAGGCTGCGATATCATCAACGTACCCGACACCGTAGGTGTCATGGTCCCGTCCGCAATGTACACACTCATCAAAAACATCAGCGAGAACGTCAACATGCCCATTGACGTGCACTGTCACAACGACTTCGGACTCGCAGTTGCAAACAGCCTGCTTTCAGTCGAAGCCGGTGCAAGACAGGTGCAGGTAACGATCAATGGATTGGGTGAGCGCGCAGGCAATGCCGACCTCGCACAGACCGTGATGAGCCTGCATTCCATGTACGGCGCAAAAACTAACATCAACACAGAATACATATTCGAAACTTCACAACTGGTCGAACGCTACACAGGCGTGCGCCTCCAGCCACACATGCCAATCGTCGGCGAGAACGCATTCGCACACGAATCCGGAATTCACACCCACGGCGTACTTGAGAGAACCGACACATTCGAACCAGGCATCATGACACCTGAAATGGTGGGCCATACAAGACGGATCGTGCTCGGCAAACATGCAGGAAGGCATGCAGTCAAACAATCACTTGAATCCGCCGACGTCCATCCGACAGATGAACAACTGACAGAGATCCTGAACAGAATCAAAATAATCGCAGACAAAGGCAAACGCATCACCGATTCAGACCTTTATGCAGTTGCGTCAGTCGTACTGGGTAAAGCCGAAGGTAAAGAAAGGATCAAACTCAAAGAACTTTCGGTCATGACCGGAAACATAACAACCCCTGCAGCCGTTGTAAAACTCATAATAAACGGCGAAGAATCAGTCACCGCAAAAACCGGTGTCGGTCCGGTAGATGCCGCAATCAATGCAGTGCAGAACATGATCGGAGAGCACACAAAGATCAAAGTGCATGATTTCAGGATCGAAGCGATCTCAGGCGGATCCGATGCCCTTGCAGAAGTGACCATCGGTGTAGAGGACGAAAAAGGACGGATCGTAACAGCGCACTCGGCAAGTGCTGACATTGTGCTGGCATCCGTGGATGCACTCATCACAGCCATCAACATGCTGTATAAATGATCCACCCATGCAACGCATAATGATGATCGATTCCCACTGCCATCTTGACTTTCCCCGATTCGACAGCGACCGCCACGAAGCTATCGAGCGCGCGCGTATCGCCGGCGTGGTTGGGATCATCAACTCAGGCGTAGACTACAAAACAAACCTCTCAACACTTGCGCTTGCTGATGAATACGACTACATTCACGCAACACTCGGTTTGGGTCCGGGAGTTGCCACAAGTAAAAGTGATGATGATATCAGGCGCATCCTATCCCAGATCGAACAGAACATCAAAAAAGCCGTAGGTGTCGGTGAAGCGGGACTGGACCACTTCCATTGTAAAACTGAATCCGGCAGGGCGCGCCAGATGGAAGTGTTCAAAAAAGTGGTGGAGATCGCTGAAACCGTTGACATGCCGCTCGTGATCCATGGAAGGGATGCTGAATACGAAGCATTGCAACTTGTCCGGCATCTTGATGACGTGGTGTTCCACTGCTATGGCGGCTCACTTGAAACAATGAACCTGATAACAGATGCGGGATACCATGTATCCATCGCAACACTCGTATGCTTCTCAAAACACCATCAAGCCCTTGTAAAACACTTGCCGCTTGATAGAATGATGATCGAAACCGACAGCCCGTACCTTTCCCCTAGAAAAGGGAGGAACGAACCTGCATTTCTCGTGGATTCGGTTGCAACGATCGCAAAACTTCGCGATATGGAAGAAGCAGAGGTTGCACAGGTTACAGCAAAAAACACACGTCGGGTTTTTGGACTTTGAGATATTATTGAATATAAGTGTAAGTGTAAGAATAAGTTTAATATGATACACCACAACAGGAGTGCAGAACATGAATGTTGAAAAGATCAATGCATCCCCTTATGACGCAAACACGTACCTTGTTAACAAAAAAATACTGATCGATACGGGCATGAGTCCACGTTCCCTGTATGAAGAGATCGAAAGACATATCGATCCTGGAAATATTGAACTTAT
>JAUVET010000023.1 GCA_030594665.1 Methanosarcinaceae archaeon | reverse complement strand
CTGTGTACTCTGTGGCAGAAAGTTACAAAAAACAGACATGGTTTAGTATAACAAAAACAATGAACTGGAAGTCGAGCTGGTTAAGGCATAGACCGAGGGCAGAAAATTGATGGGGGCTGTTGTGCATCATATGCTGGCGGAGGGATTGGTCGATACAATTTTTTTCATATGGAAAGTGCGGCATAAACCAGAACATTGCCGTTTTTTAACTTAGCACCTACAGAAGTCCGCTTACAATTTTAACTGCCATTATCCACAATACAACACCAAACATCTGTTTGATGGTTTTTGATCTCATTTTGCTGTACATGAGATGGGAGCCAACCTGTGCTCCAAAGAACGCTGCTATAGCTGTATATATTATCAGATCCAGATCCAGATCCAGATGTACTGTTCCCAAATGTCCCAAAAAACCGGATACAGATGAGAAGATCACAATAAATCCCGATGTTGCTGATGCATGCTTGATCTCGAATCCAAGTGCGATCAGCACAGGTACGATGAACACACCTCCACCAATGCCAAGCAGTCCGATCGTGATCCCGATTAGGAATCCAAGAACCACTTCGATCACAGTGCGCTTTTTTGCACTCAGGTTTGAAATTCCATTGTTATTTTCGTTGGTTTCAGAAAATATCATTCGTACACTTGTGATCACAAGTACAACACTAAAAGCCCAAAGGAGAGTCTCCACTGGTGTACATTTTGTAAAATAAGCACCGATCGGAGCGCCAATTGTGGATGCAATAATAAATGGCGCCGCAGTGTGCAGGTCAACCATCCGTTTCCCCAGATATGTAATTGCTGCTGAACTTGAGGTCACAGCATTTAGCAAAAGTGCTGTCGGGATCGCGATAAGCATATCGATGCCAAGCCAATAGAACATCGGCACATATACAGTGCCGCCGCCAAGTCCCAGCATTGAGAATATCACTGCAATGAAAAACACCATTACAGCGATTGTAATAAGTTCCATAACACTATTTTCCAGAGCACTTTATACAATAATCAGAGCTGCTACTTAACGTAATGTTCTTTAAACGCAGACACCTCATCCTTGCTTCCCACAACAGCTATAATATCTCCGTCTTTAATAGTCATTGACGGTGTGATATCAGTCACAACTTCGTTATCGCGTTCGATCCCGATAATAGTGCAACCCACAGTATGTCTTAAGTCCAGTTTTTCCACTGATCTACCTATAAGGTCTGACCCTTTATGCACATGGTGCTTTTCGATCTCAATACCCTCATAGAGCATAATATCTTCATCAATATCCTTGCAAACACGATCCATACACGTTGTTGTCATTTTTGCAAGCATCTGGCCTGCTACGATTGAAAGTGAAGCAACATAATCCGCACCGGCTTTGTATATCTTATCAATGGATCTCACCGAATTTGCCCTTGCGAATATGGTGGATCCCGGGTTCAATCCACGTGTGATGAGTATTGCAAATATCACATCCGTATCACTGTTCAATGTAACGATCACTGTAGATGCACTTTCCACTCCTGCTTCTTTCAGGATGTCTTCATCAGCTCCATTACCTACTACATACGCAAAGTTTGCATTCTCAAGTACCTGTTCATTCAGGTCGACAACCACAAAATGAACATCACTATCCAGAAGAACTTCCACGATCTGCTTACCAACATCTCCATATCCGAGTACGATCAGGTGTCCATTTTCCATCATTGTCTTCACCGGTTAGTAATTATTGTTGATATCGGTCAGCGTTTATCATCGCGTCAGTTTTTTCAATTCGGATAGCTGGTTGGTAGTTCCAATAGCAAGGAGCACAGAGTTATCTTTTATCACATCATCTGCATTCGGATTAAAAGACAGGGTGCCACCTTTCCAGATCCCCACGATGTTTGCACCGGTTCGCTCGCGGATCGCAGCACTTCCCAGTGTTTTTCCGATCAATGAACTCTTTGGATATACCGGAAATTCCACAATGCTGATTCCCTTGAAAAATTCAGTCGTGCCGGTCAGTTTATTCACAAATGGGTCAACCGCTTTTTTACCAATGAATCGACCAATCAGGGATTTTGGGGAAACAACCTTGCTTGCTCCTGCATATTTCAGGTATTTTGCATTGGACATGTCCTCAACTATTGCAATGACCTCTACATCAGTAAACTCACGTGCTGTCAACACGATATTTGCATTTTCCTCATCAGTATCATTTGCAATTATAATTCTTGCTGTATCGATATTTGCATTTTCAAGAACTTTCTCATCACTGGCTGAGCCAAATATGCATGGTATGTCCTTTTCCACCAATTCGCGGATCAAATGCTCATCGTCTTCTACAATTATGAACGAAATGCCATGATCCTTGAGTTCATCGATCAATGTTTCCACAAGCTGATTGTATCCACATATGATGATGTGGTCGGTCATATCCTCGGGCGCTTGCAGGGGTAGTATTCCTTTGATCGTTCTTTCAAGCCATGGACTGATCACAAGTGGGAACATCAGGCCGAATATCATCACCACACCTGATAACTGGACAATTGCGGAAAACACTTTCCCAGCATTAGAAGTCAGGATCACGTCCCCATACCCGACTGTGGTCATACTGCTTATGACCCAATACATGCCAGTTACAAAATTTGCTTGTTCGGGATGTTGTTCTATTTGTTTCAGATATATGAAGATCAGACTATAAGTTATCATCAAAA
This sequence comes from Methanosarcinaceae archaeon, assembly GCA_030594665.1. The sequence continues at coordinate 8,390 of JAUVET010000023.1, read as the reverse complement.
TACCGACCGTTGCAGCATATACTGCAATTGGCTTGCGGCTGCCAAGTTTTGGGAATTTCATGACATTAGTCCTTCATTATGTCTACGTTATTGCTATTTTTGAGAGACTTTTTATTATCTTCTGGAATGGTTCGAAAAACCACGGGGAGCACAGAAGGACAAAGAGAAAAAACAACGACCCTCTGCGTACTCTGCGTACTCTGCGGTGAATATTTTTGCCATGATTCATTTAATCCAGAAAATAATAAAAAGTCTCATTTTTGATATGATTACAGATGTTTTGATATATTTTAATCTTATTTTGTTTAAAATCCGTGTACTATCATGGGTCCGAATATCATCAACAGGAATGATACAAGCACTACCAGTGAAAAAGTTCCCGCGAGCGCACCGGATAACCGCTGTGCTTTATTTTCATCACCTGTTATGCGAAGTACGAATGAGTGAGTGTAATCCCTGAACACATGTCCGCCATCAAGCGGCACAGCTGGCAGGCAGTTGAAAAGTCCTACATAGAAGTTCAGCCATCCGATCCAAAGAAGCGTGTTTGCGATCCAGAATAGCCCGATTCCAAGTGGTTCGCCCCATCCGATCGGTTGGTAGAACTGTGCGAATGTACCGCTAAAACCCGGGAATCCTTCTCCTGCAAAACCAATGATCGGAAGTCCGAAGATGATAATCCATCCGGTTGCGCTATTAAGCATTGACGGGATACTTTTGAGCATGTGAAGATATGTATTTGCCGGAAACTCTCCGACTGAAATACCAAGAGGTGTGCTTCTTACACCATCCGAACCATAATATACACCAAGGTATCCTTTTCCATCAGCTCCATCCGGATATTGGGCAAGTTCCAGGTCAAATCCGATCGTTGGATCCTCTCCAATTGTCTGGTTTGCCGGCAGTACCTCAATATGTATTGTCTGGCCTGCCTGTGTGGAATTCATGAATAGGATAAAATCTTCAGAAGAGTGCATTGATGTATTGTCGATACTCAACATATACATCCCTTCTTCAAAACCTGCCGCTTCTGCAGGTGAATCTTTAACGACGCCTCTCACACGTACACCAATGAAGTCTTCTTCTACTTTTTCACCTACTTCTATTTCATAGACTGAAATAACCATGTCTTTCGCAGCATGTACTTTTACTATTGTATCAGGTTCGACCATGCTGGTGTACAAAATAACGTCATGAGCATTTTGAACAGTAATGTCATCAATTCCGGTGATCACCATTCCTTCCCGTAATCCTGCTTCAAATGCAGGTGAACCGGGTGTGACATTGACAACCATTGTATCACTGAGAGGTGCAATAGCGCCAAGAACCGGACCAAAGAACAATAGGAATGCTACAAAAGCTACTACAAAGTTTGCCATCACGCCTGCTGCCAGTATTCTTGCGCGCTGGTTGCGTGTTGCTACTTTATCCGGATCAATGACAGTTTTTATTTCTCCCTGTTCATCCTCTTCTTTGCTGATCCCGAACAGTTCTTCTTCATCAGGTTCGGCGAATCCCCCGATCGGTACGATGGCAACCAGCAGTCCCATTGATTTTACACGTATGTCCTCGACCCTGCACAGTATCGCATGTGAAAATTCATGGACAACGAGTGTGACGATCAATGCAATGAGTCCCCATGTGAATGGGATGAATTCATTGACTCCGGGAATTAACAATAGATTTCGTGGTTCATTGAATTTTCCTGGTTCCGGCATCGCATTATTTTGAAATAATGAAATAAGGGCTACATCAGAAAGTATTATTATCAGGAACATTGCAGCCATACCCACAAACATGAGTGGGATGCCAATATTTGCGAATAATCTCCAAAAGCTCTTTGGCCTTGCCAATGTGTTCAGCAGATCCTGCCCGCGCTGGGTTCGTATCATAAGCACGGGACCGTAGGTGCTTATGTTGTATTTTTCAAGTATGCCGCGTTTATTAAGTATTGCGACTATTGCCCAGTACAAAAGAAATATTGCCAATACAGTGGTTGTTGTATTCAAATGAATTCTCCGTGTTGATAATGTGGGTCAAGTAACTCAGTGATGAAATTCAATATAAGTATAAGTTTAATATAAAATCACTGCTATTATAGGTATGGTGCCTATAATGTTTATGGTTGTATATATAACTGCATGGAGTGCGAATGAGGCACAAAGGATTACACATGCGCTTGTATCAAATAATCTCGAAGCATGTGTAAATATGCATCCTTATCAGTTCAGTGATGTGTAGGATGGGATTATAAAAGGTGATGGAGATCATCCGGACTGGATATCCTGATGTATGTGTACATCTTCTTTATATGCCTGTACATATATGTTACATTGTAAGGTGTTGTTATGGGCAGCGTTGCCAAAATCCTGTTAGTATTAGTCGCCATTATAGCGCTTATTGAACTGTCTGTGGCTTTGAACGTGGAAATTACAGCAGAGTCCATGCAGTGCACAGTCGGGGAAAGTGTGAACATAACTGCGCGGGTCTTGAATAATTCCATCCCCCAAAATAATACACTGGTCAATTTCACCACCACATTTGGATATCTCAATGCCTTATCAGCATACACCAATGTGTCTGGAATAGCGGTTGTATGGATAAATTCTACCACTTCTGGCAATGCCACTCTAAATGCGAGCGTGGGAAACGCATACAACACCACGAACGTGAGTTTTATCCCGGATGCACCCACCTCAATTGCGATCGATATCAGCCAGGATCCGCTTGTAGCAGGCAACACCACAGAGGTGAACCTGACATCCTACGACCAGTATCACAATGTGAACTACACAGCGGACATGACAATTAACATATTGATAGCAAATGTTCCTGGAGAAACAGTACATGAGATAAACATCACAAGAGCACCTTATACACTGACAGAACTTGCGATTAACCAGACAGATGTGAGCATCACTGATTCCGTGACCAATTTTTCAAGTGTGCTTTTAAGCATCAATTCCACAGTCGCAGGGAACATTACCATCACAGCAAATACGGGAGCCATAACAAATAACACCAACATCACATTTACACCAGCAGCTCCCCATGCCATATCAACACTATATGATGATGCATACACTGTGAACACGACCTCGACAATAACTGTGAGTGTCTATGACATGTATGAAAATCCCGTCAATAACATGACTATTCTTTTCAATGCCACACCACCACCTGATACAAAATATAATAGTCCCATCGAATACAACTCCCTGCAGATCACACCTTTAAGCAGTACCACCGGTCCGGACGGTCTCGCACAAACTCTTTTCAGAACAGATAAGCGCGCAGGAGACAATACTATTAATATAACGGTTATGAATACCTCCATCAACACAACAATTATAATTAACGGGCTTAGAGACACTGCCGATGACGTGCATTTAACCCATAAACCCGATCAGGTATATGCTAACAATGCTGATGCTTACCACCTCTCAGCCCAGGTAGTTGACAAATTCCTGAATCCATTGCTCCCGACATCCTCCCCTATTGTAGATATGATGCTGTTTGCCACTGCCTCGGGTTCGACACTCATACCACTGAATGAAAATGGCACAGCTACCACACTGGCCGGACCGACATTGTATAGAGAAACTATCACAATTACAGCTACCTATAAGGACGAAACAGGATATACCAACCTGACTAACACCATAAATTTATCTTTTATAAGTGGTGACCTCGCAAGTTTCATATTTTATTCAAACCCCACCGCAGTACTTACCCGGGACATAAGCGGTAATCATAACTCTACCCTCGCACTGATCGCACTGGATAAATGGGGGCATGCACTCCCGAATATCAGCGTGACACTGAACAATACCAACACAAGTCTTGGAAACCTCACTGTTACAGGCATAAACACAACGAACCTGATAAACACAAGTACGGATCCGGATGGCAGAATTACTGCAGTCTTTACAAGCAGATCATTCCCAGGGAATGCCACGATCACCGCCACAAACGGTTCGATAAATGCATCCACCATTGTGGAAATAAAAGACCAGCCTTTCCTCAGCATTGAAATCACAGCTGAACCCGCGACTCTGGATTCCGGGGATGTCGTTAATGTCACAACCATTATCTCTGTTGAAGGTGAACTCCCGATTACCAGACCCGCTGCAAGTGCCATGCTTGTGCTTGACCGGTCAGGAAGCATGGATCCGGACTACTATGCAGGCACACCACTGGATGTAGTACTTGTGCTTGACCGGTCAGGAAGCATGGCATTTGATGATCCGTATCCCCAACAGCCTATAACCGATGCAAAAACTGCGGCAAAGGTGTTTATGGATAATCTGGTCTCAAATGCACAGGTTGGAGTGGTATCATTTGAAAGTTCCAGCAGGACAGATATAGGTTTAACCCGGCTAAATTCCCGGGATAATAAAATGCTTATTGAACACGCGATCGATGTGATCTATGCAAATGGCGGTACTGCAATGGGAGACGGTATGGCAGATGCAAACACCCTGCTTTTAAGTGGACGTGCTGATGCCAGGGGGATCATGATCGTACTGACCGATGGTATCTGGAATGCAGGCTCTGATCCCCAGAATGCCGTGGATGTTGCAAAAGCGAACGGTATAACGATCTATACCATTGGTCTGGGTAATCAACTGGATGAACCCCTGCTCCAGCGAATTGCATCCGAGGCGGGTGGTGTATACTACAATGCACCGACCAGTTCTGAACTGCAGACCGTATACAATGCTATTGCCCAGGACATAACTGACTACGATGTCACAGAGAGACAATATGGTGTTGACGGATTTACTCCCTATGCCGCAACAAACGGTAGTGTCCAGCTAGTGCCGGTGTACAGGCTCAGTTTTGAAGGATATGATTTTGATACAACGTTCAGCTATAATGGTGAGACCCTTGGGGAAGCGCTTCTTAAGGTCAATGGTGAAGAATTTATAAACACACCACCGCCGCTTGGACCGGATGGCCAGTGGATGGATTATGAATACATCATCACGGACTATGTTGTAGACGGTTCAAATATTGTGTCCTTCTATGATTATCATGACCTGCTTGGACTTGGTGGGTGGACAAACAGTGTTCGAAATGTAAATATCTACCGAAATGATAGTCTACTGCAAAACTATCCTGCCGAACAATCCCTGACAGCCACTGCTTACACCTGCAGTTTCACAACCAGCCTGACACAGGATGTGTTCAGTTATAACTTCCATGTGAACAATACGGTAAACGACCTTAAGGCAGAAGTTAGCTGGAGTGACCCTGGCTCAGACCTGGATTTACAGCTAACAAGTCCTTCTGGCCGGATCTATGGGTTCAATGGAAATGCCACGGGCCATTACCCTGGCAACACATCAGAATATGTGTGGATCGCTCCACTTTCAGACAGCTATCCTGACTCTGATACTGAAACCATAGAAACTGGAAACTGGACTGTGAACATCACAGGTAAGGGTAATACAGCCACTGCAAATTTCACAGTCGCCATATACATTGACAAAAAAAGCGCTGTTAAGACGGCTTCCCGTGCTTTTCTCTCAAGCTTTGATGAAACAAAAGGAGATAAGGCCGGTCTTGTACTCTACAGTAATGATAATGTTGTTAATACTAATGTCCAGACAAGTTACCTGCGTAATGATAGCACATGGTGTGGATATTTTACGGTTGACACAGATGGGATCTATGATTTTAACCTGTCATGGGACGATGCATCGGATATTGACCTGTATCTCTATGAAGGCGCAACACTTCTTGATTCCTCAACAGGAAGTTCAAAACCTGAGGTGGTAAGTTCATCATTATTCGCAGGCACGAATTATCATATAACGGCCAGCAAAGTTCTGGGAACTGAAAATGGTACGGAGTTCACGATCAATGTTTCCAGTTCATCCATTCACACTGCAATATGTGGTTATTATGATAGCACTGGTGGAGGGGGCGTCCCTCGACATCGGTTATGGGGTGGTACACATTGGTCGGATGAGAGTTCTGCGAACTTTGTAGATGGAAGTATTCGATGGATCGTGATGGAATCATGTCCAACCAGGGATGAGGTGATAATGGGAACTCTGGATAGTTACAGGGATATTAATATCCAGCTATGGGATGGCTCGACATGGAGTGCGGTACAGGAATTCTCCAGGGATGCTTACGACAGACGCAGGGGGTTTGATATTGCCTATGAGGACAATTCGGGTGATGCGGTGGTCGTATACAGAAATTCTGCAATTGATAACAGTGTCCCGCGATATCGGGTATGGGATGGTTCGGCGTGGAACGCAGAAGGTGCAGTGAATGCCACTGACGCCGGGAACAAATATATCCAGTGGGTACGGCTTATCGCAAAACCGGATTCGGATGAGTTACTGCTGGCATTTTTGAATACTGACTACGACCTCAGGACACAGATATGGAATGGCTCGGCATGGTGCAATGCTGAAGTGCTCACAACCTCTGGCAGGACATACACCTACCAGTGCTTCGATGCGGTTTATGAGCAGGGGACCGGCAATGGCATGGTTGTATGGGCCCAGTCAGACAATACGGTTCGATATGCCATATGGGATGGTGCATCATGGAGTACGCCAGTCACTATTTATATGGACACGTCCAGTCCCTACTGGATCAAACTTGCGTCTGACCCGAATTCTAATAATATTCTCATGAGTGTGTTAAACAGCGGCAAGGACGTCCGCGTGAGTGCATGGAATGGAACGGCCTGGTCTTCAGTCCTCAAGATCGAAGAGAACACTTATGAGTACAATAAACGGATCATGGATGTTACATTCGACCAGTCAAGTGGCAACGGGATGGTGGTATGGGGTGACAGCACACCCACTCCAAAGTACCGTATCTGGAACGGTTCATGGGGTCCTGAAAGATCTGCATCGAACCTTGGCGGATCCGGTTACACCCGATGGGTACACTTAAGCCCCGATCCTCACTCTGATAAGATATTCCTGATGACTTCTGATGGCAACAACGACATCAATATCCAGCAGTGGGATGGAAATGGATGGGATGTTCCTGATGAAGCTGAAACAAGTTCTTCCCGGTCCTACGAATGTTTCGATATAGCATACCAGCGTCACAATATTTCGATTGCCCACACCCCGGTTAGCTGGACCGAATGGCGTGCCACAGTCAAATCCACTCTTAACAATGATTCTCTTATCCATCTTAACAATTCCATTGATACCATTACGGCTGACGGGCTCACTGCCATAGACGAGGGGATATATATGGCAAACAATGAACTGGCAGGAGTAACAGGCAGCTCTACCATGGTGCTTATGACAGACGGACTTGACAATGCAGGCTATCATTCCTTGCTACTTGAAGCGCAGCGTGCCAGGAACAATAACACTGTAATCTACACTATTGGATTAGGTAACAGTGAATCCGAAATCGATCCTGTTTTATCAAAGATTGCAAATATCACAGGTGGGGAATACTATTTTGCACCAAATGCCAGCGTGCTTGAGGACATTTTCCGTGGCATCGCTGCCAGTATCACCAATTTCACAGCCGAAGGTCCGGTGTTGCGCATACACCTGCCGCATAACTATATCACCGGTCTATCAGTGGCAACTGCAACCTATGTACCAAACAGCAGTAATTCAACTACAGGTGATGCCGTGAGTTTCGTAACCCCAACATCTCCAAACACGGGCAACGCAGAACCCAATACCACAATCGTTGGTAATGAGGGTATACTCCTCTGGACACTGCCAAACCTTAACCCTGGTGAAAAATGGGGAGTTTGGTATCAGTTAACTGTTCAAGGTGCAGGTTTTGTACCGCTCATACTGCCCACCTCAACTGTCACCTATACGGATGTGAACGGGACGAGCATCACCATAAATATAAGTTATGGGGGCGGTTCGAGTATTGGCGGCAGTGGTGCTGATGTGGACTATCTTGCACTTGGCAACGTACAGATGAATGTAAACCCGCCAGTGATACTTATCGGGGATACCTCTACGATCACGTTGACAGTAACCTACGATGACAACAATCCTGCCGTTGCTTATGTCATATTAGACACCAATCTCGGTTACTTCAATAACTATCAAAATCCCGCTAACATAACCATCAGTGGTTCTGACACGGTTAATTTCAGAAGTGCTACTGCAGGCAGAGCGTACATAAACGCTGTCGCATATAATGCAAATAATACTGTGATAGATAGTGCAATGATACTGGTGAATCCAAAAGGTAAGATCACAATAAGCTAACGTTTAGTTTAGCTAACGTTCATTGGTGTTCGGTTAAGGAATTATATTAGCTTGTTGCGAATGTTTTTGGATATAAGCAACTCTATACACAGTTCAAATCACCAGACTCCGCGCAACGACCCTCTGCGTTCTCCGCGTCCTCTGCGGTGAATATTTTTG
>JAUVET010000077.1 GCA_030594665.1 Methanosarcinaceae archaeon | reverse complement strand
CTTTGAAAAGCCATGATAATCTGTCATTTGCCCACTCTGCATGGCGCATCGCAAAACAAGGTTTTCCAGCCCTTTTATGTTCCGGACAGAAAACATTCGCATTATATCCTTATGTATGGTCAACCCAAACCGCTCCATGAGCGCATCCCTGGATGTTTCAAGATCAGCATCTAAAAGTGCAGGATAGCCGCCTTTTACTATGTAATCGAGCATATATTTGTCAAGGGATATGCCATTCTTTAGTAATGCATCACGATACATCAGTAAAGCATCAAACATCGCACCTGCATCCCTTTCAATGAGTGCATTCGTGACTGATGCAGCATCTGCCATGTCGCATAACCTTGATGGATGTTCTTCCTTGAAAAGAGAATAATTGACATAATCTGCAAATTTCCACTGAAGCATCAAACGGAGTCGTGACCTTCCGATCAATGATTCCGAACCGCCTTTTTCAATTTCGGTACTTGATGAACCTGAAACTGTAAATTTAAGGGGAGATTGCAGGTCATGGAATTGTTTTAGATAATTGCTCCAATTGGCAATGGTCTGTATCTCGTCAAGGAAAATATATGCTTTTTCGCTACCGGATGGTTTAACGAAGGTGGAATAAACATCAATTATATCTTTAACAGGCTCAGAGCAAAGCATATCGATAGATGTGTGATCCATGGAAATATACATGATATTGTGCGGCAAAACATGTTCATATTCGATCAGGTGTTTCACAACTTGCTTCATCAAGACGGTCTTGCCGACTTGCCGCGGACCATAGACGATCTCGATATTCGGATCATCCATTGCCGGTGCCAGTGAATCAAACCATTTTGTCCTGTATTCCGGAATGTGAAACTCGCTGCTTCTCCACCACGGGTTATACTCATATAATACATCCAATATTTTTTGGGCATTGTTTTCGGAATCGATCATTGCCTTTATGTTGGTAGTGATCGTATAAGTATATTACCTTTATGTTGGTAGTAAATATAGGGATTTACTACCTTTGTGTTGGTAGTGAATATGTTAATTTGTTACCTTTATATTGGTAGTAAATGGGTTATTTTACTACCTTTATATTGGTTGTAATTTGTAGAATTATATAGTGCGAGTAAATCCGACCGCAAGAGGTGAGTGTCCTCTGCGGTGAATATTTTTGCCATGATTCATTTTATCCGGAATAAGAGACTGTCGGAAAAGTGGTGAAATTGAGACATGTTGAATAATATCCGAGAGTAAAACGCCATGCTACACTTCACTCAATTTATTTCATAAGTTGAAATGCATCAAAATGTAGACTTTTACGACAGTCTCGAATAAATTAAAAAATCTTACGTATTCGTTAGTGCAGGAACGTGCCGCGCTGCGCGCGGTCGCATCGGTTTTTGCATCTGTTTGTCTACCCCATCTAGCTACATTGTATGGTTGGCACGACATTAGTCTGATCTTTAGCGGTTTGGGGACCCTTAAAAATACCGAATCTGATAACTATACCCCTGCTCCACCAAAAAAAGCTGGCGATTGGTCCCGAAAGTCTGTTCAGTAGTGCCCTTAGACACCAGTGTATAAAAATGAGACGTCTGCTCTTTGGGCCTGAGAATGCGCCCCAATCGCTGTGCCTCCTCCTGGCGCGAACCGAATGTACCTGATATCTGGATCATGACACTGGCATCAGGCAGGTCCACGGCGAAATTTGCGACCTTGGATACCACAAGTACATTGATATGTCCTTTTTTGAACTCATCATAAAGTACCTCTCTCTCATCATGTTTGGTCTTACCTGTGATAATTGGCAGATCCAGTGACCTGGCAAGCTTTTCCAACTGCGAAATGTACTGGCCAATGATCAGGATGCTCTCGCCTGCGTGGTTCGCCATCAGTTCACACACAAGCTCTTTTTTGCGCTGGTTCTCTGCTGCGATGCGAAACTTAGCGCGTTTATTAGCATGGGCGTACTCAAGTTCATCATCAGCCGAAAGAGGGACACGATACTCGGTACAGATAGCTTCCGCGATATAGCCCTGACTCTCAAGCGTCTTCCAGGGAACATCATATCGCTTGGGGCCGATCAGTGCAAAGACATCATCCTCTTTACCATCTTCGCGCACCAGAGTTGCAGTCAAGCCAAGTCGCCGTCTGGCCTGGATTGCCGTTGTTGCACGAAATACAGGAGCCGGAAGCATGTGTACCTCATCATAGATAATGAGGCCCCAGTTATGCTTGGTGAAAATCTCAAGGTTGTGCAACGGATCGTTCTTTGTGCGCCGGTATGTCAACATCTGGTACGTGGTTATCGTAATCGGCTTGATCTCTTTGACACGGCCTGTAAACTCGCCAATATCAGTTTCCCGGATATCTGTCTTGGAGATAAGTTCAGCGCGCCATTGCCGGACCGAGACATTATTGGTAGTAATGATCAGGGTATAGCTTGATACCTGGGCTATAGTCCCGAGCCCTATGATCGTCTTACCTGAACCACAGGGAAGAACGATCACTCCACTGCCACCAGTCTTCTGGCCTGCGCAGTAAAACATATCTACGGCTTCTTTTTGATAATCGCGCATAGCAAAAGAGTTACCATCAAGGTCAATGCTGCGCAAAGTGAGATCAAAATGTTCCCCATCCAGATATCCGCACAGGTCCTTGACAGGGTAGCCTGCCTTTATCAAAGCGTGCTTAAGATCGCCGCGTCTGGCCTCCGGTACGAAAAGTCCGGGGAGACCGTCATTATCCACCCAAAAAAGATCCAATGACTCGATATTACGGATCCGTTCCAGAATACGGGAGTCTTTTACTTCAAGCTCCAGACAATCATGCCCGGCTTTCTGTAACACCAGCTTGCCATAGGTCTCATGCCACTCCCTCATATCGACAATGACATTTGACGGAATATCGTAACGCGAGAAGTTTTCAAGACCATCGACGATATCTTCGAACGGCACACCCAGTGCTGCCGCATTCCAGAGCGACAATGGTGTGACCCTGTAGGTATGGATAAACTCAGGCGATTTCACCAGCTCGGCAAAAAGAGCTAAAAAATCCCTGCATTCCATGTACCCGGGGTGTCCGACCTCAAGCATTAAAGTGCGATCGCCCTGGATGATGAGCGGGTTTTCCGAACTCATGCAATATCCTCGAATTTGATGGTGTAATCCTGTTTCAGTGACTTACTGACTTTCTTCACGTCAGGTTCGTATTGACTGGCAAAGGAGAGTGTCAATTTGTCCCAATCAGCAGCAACAGGGCATCTGGCAGCTATCAAACCTTTACGGAATTCTTCCATCAACTCTTTTGCCGGAAAGTGAAATGTGATCATGACTTCACGCTTTATTGTCACACGCTTTTTTGCTTTTGCTTTTACTTTTGATTTTGAAACGCTTATATCTCGTTTGGGAAAGACTGTGCGTGCACCATCCGGAAGAAGCGCAATAGTCGAAGAGCGATGTTTTATCCGAAGAGGGACCAACTCCTTTTGCTCAAGATGCATGAACAACCTGTTTGGTGAATGCACGATCCTCACAGTCGGTGAAATACGTTCGATCGTGAATTGGTCGATTGTGGGCAGATATTTGTCCCCCTCAAAAAGGACAACCTTCTCATACAGGGTAAACGCTTCTGAAGCCCCGACCCACTCTTCAAGTTCGATTAGAATATTCTGTGGCAGTTTCTGACCGCTTATGTCTTCTAAGAACTTGATCACATCAAGGTTATCCCTCTCACTCAATTGAGTTAGAACCTTCTTTTTTCGAAGTTTTAAAATGCTTGTTTTATCCTTTGTTACGACATCCGCAAATTTTGACAATTCCGCAAGGATCCGGACCGGATAGATTTCCGATTCCACGTGCATCTCGAAATTCGGCTGCACCGTAATTTTCGGTTCTTTGATATGACAACCCATTACATGCAGGAACTTATCATTGATCCGGAACGCCTGAAGCTGATCCATCTCGGGTTGATTGCCCTTGTACTCTGTTTTTGAATAGGCAACATCGCCATATCCTAAAATCAGGGGTAATCCTTCAAGGAATCGTTCCACATACCGACCTTCCACCCGTTCAAATACATCTACATCACTCTCTAATATGTCAATATCATGGTTCCATTCCTTGCCCTCATGAAAATTGCCATATCTACCTTCCCTTTCCTCGAATTTATGCCGGAATTTTGGTTTCTTCGGGATCAGAAAATATGGATGATAATTTTTCAAATATTGGATCAATGAAGAGGTAGAGTACCAAACACCGGGTTTACAGGATTGCAAAACATTAAGAAGAAATAACCTGACACTGGCTAAATCCAATTCAGGCATAACACCAGTAGCAAATCCCCAGAGGGAGAATCCGGATAACATGCCAAGCGGACTTGTGACGTAAAATTCATTTTTACCCCATGTGCAATGTTTTATCAGCAGTTCAAGAAGTTTTTTCTCCTGCGTTATAAGTGGCAGATCAACATATTTTTGATATGTGTTCACATTAACATCAATGTAATTCTCAGGAAATGATGGTTCCCTACTGGAGTATCCTGCATATGTCCCCTCTGTGTCATAACTTACGAACCCGAACACACGCGCCAGTTCATCTATGTAATTTATCCAGTCAGAATATCCATTTTTTTCTACTTCTTTTATTGCATAAGAATTGCTCATAAGTTTTGCCAATCGCTTTGAATCGGATCGGTTCAATTCATTACTCCGGTGTAACCGTTTTACATCGCGGTTCCGTACATACTCAACATAAGCATGCAGATCATGACGCAGATCATACCGGTTGGAAAAGACGTTCAGTTCGTTGCCCGGTTCGTTAATATTCGCCGGTGTTAAATTCGGGTCTGGTTGCATTATTTATACCTCGCCTTTTTGATCACATGCCCTGATGCCCCTACAAGTTTTTGTATTGCAGGAAGAAGCTCACAGGGAAATGCGATATAATCGTCCGGAAGCGATACAAGTTTTCGCGGATCAGCAAACAACTTTTCGATCTGTACTTTAAGGCTCAGGTCTTTTACCTGTGCGATCATCAGGTCTTCATGAATTACCTGTTTACCCCATCTCTTTTCAGCCATCTCGATCGCGGTGCGAAAATCGGATGAGTTCTTTCCAAGCCATGTAAAAACACTCTCATTCCGAACTGCCGTGAGCGCATTCCCGATCTTGATAATGCTGACGGTCGCGCGTAGTTTAAAATCAAAGATATCCAAATTTGCAATTGAAGTCAGCACTTCCAGTGCAGCATAAGGGATGGTTACCATATCCAGGGCTACTGTGCCATCGGAATTGATCTGTAGATACTGCCCTGGTGATGCTGAAGTCATATATTCCAACGTGTCTTCAGGTAAACGATAGTACGACTTTCCACTTACTACAACTTTTACCAGGCAGCCCCACTTCCAACCAGCTTCACATATCTGTTCACATGTTTGATTCTCCGCATTATCTGTAAATATCTTAAGTATCACTGCGAGATTATCTGCGGGTAGCCATTCATGCTTTTTGAGTTGTGAGAGCGCATAGAGTGTAACTTCAATGGGATCCATTTCGCTACTATGCGTACTGACATCGGTTTTAACGGACGCACGCCAGCAGGCTTGCTGCCATTTCAACAGGCGTTTTGCCTTGAACTTTTCATCTCCAATACATAAATCACCATCTTTGATAGTGAGTATGAAAGGGTTTTTGTTTGATAGGGGAGATGGTTTTTGCTTCCCTCCGATAATCTCTAGCAGTTTATCACGCAGTATCTCTTTCTTGAGATTCCCGGCTTTTGTAAAATTCGAAGCTTCGACAATGGGTGGAAGAAAATCTCCGAATTCCGGTGGAAAACAAAAACGCCAGCGTTCCAGTTTGGTAGTGCTCATATACGAACGCGCTTCCTTCTCCATGATAATGAGTACACCTTTTCGCACCAGGTTATCTTTTATTTTTTTGAATGTTTCTTTGTACAGCTGGGTAAACGTCCCGTAATAATACCCTCTTTCAGGTTCTGTGCTGCCGTACAGTCTCTCGAAGTACTCAACATCAACTTCTTCGTTTATCTTATTGAGCAAGTGGAGCATTACTACTTCTTCATAGGTTAAGGAGTTCAGTGCTTCCTTTATACCAATTGTAGAAATGAAGAAGTTTTCAAAGATGTCACGAGATGTCGCCTCTTTGGCAGGAAAACCACGGTTTTTGCAGATTGCTTTTACATCGGTGTCATTAAGATCACTTTCACACATTTGCTTCAACATCATTTGCATATCCATTTAATCACACCTATTTGTATACATTTTAAAGTTATATATGTTGCCGACTTTTTTCGAAGTTTTAGACAGCGGACCATCAACCAAATACTACTAAAAGACTAAAAACTTTACGTTTATTGCGGTGGCAATCGGATGCGCAACATTGCAAAAGACATGAAGACATGGATAAGTGACACTCCTTACATCTTTGCGTTAAATTGGAAGACGGGAACGCAAAGACGCTCTGCGAACCTTTGCGGTTTCGCTTATTACATCGATTATATTTTGGTAATCGTTTAATATACCACTCCGCAAGTATAATTTAGAAATGCAGATGGTCACAGAGGATCATTATAACAAAATAAGTATGACCTCTTGCGAGTGAAATTCTGGCCACAGAGGACACAGAGGACACAGAGGGAAAGTTGCTACAGTCTCTGTGCTCTCTGTGTACTCTGTGGCAGAAAGTTACAAAAA
>JAUVET010000043.1 GCA_030594665.1 Methanosarcinaceae archaeon | reverse complement strand
CAAATTTCTCCATATTGTTCTGAAGGCTCTACACCCCAGCATTACTACTGACGCATATCTCAGTAGGATTACCCCAAACGGAAGGGGCAGCACAAGGCAATTTATGATGTAACTTCTTGTCACAGCAGATTAACGCAGATTAACGCAGATGCAACCTTAAATCTGCGTGAATCAGCGTTAATCTGCGTCTAAAAAATAACTGGAAAATGGGATAGTGCCCCCGATTTTATCATTTAAATAAAAATAAAAATAAAAAGATAGGCGAATAAGATCACCTATTGACTTGTAGAAAAACTATACCTTATAGGTACAGAATTATGTTTGTTTTTTCATACGATTCCGGGGTGTTAAATTCTTTTGTTATTGAAGTACCAAACCCTGTTTTAATCTCGATCCAGACCGATTCGTTTGTTGGGAAATCCATGCTTGTACCAGGCTTGAGTACAAGGGTAATAATATCCTCGGAGGTCATCATTGTATCCGTTTTACCACTTGCATCGAATGAATCATCCTTATCATTGAGTACCACAACATCGAATAGGTTGGACGGGAGATTTGCAGTATCAGTTGTATATTCTATAAGTTCAATTTGTGTTGATCTGTTTCGCATCGCTACAACAAATTGCCCAACATCAATTGGATATGTTCCAGTCATCACTATTGTAATTTCCAATTTTTCAAAATCATTTCCGGGGGTGATAGCATTTCGTACACCAATGATCTGTGTAATTTCGACGTTAGATGCAACTTCTTTAACTGTTTTTTGTCCTATTGTCTGTACCTCCGGCTGAAAAAGACCGGATGTCTGGATCAACACTGCTGCAGCAACTGCAGCTATTAACACCAACGCAATGAAGATAATGAGATTACCAATACCAACATGTGCGCGAGTATCCCTTCTCATTAATATTTTGTTGTTTGCTTTCATGGTACAATCCTCCATGCGGTTAACCAACGATATATAGTTATATTAATATATATTGTTATTATTATATATATTATCTGTTTAATTGGTTTCGATAACTCACTTTCCGCAGGTAGAAAGTGAGTGATAAAATGTCGATGCATATTTCAAATAGCCAGACCCTGCGCAGCAATTCCGTCGCAGGCGGCGCGTTCTACTATTATTACTACTGCTATTACTGCTAATACTATTACTACTATTACTATTACTATTACCCGGTCATATTCGCAAAATACGCAGTTCCTACGTAGAACGATCCGGGCAAACACAGATGCGCTGACAGTAATTGAAACTTTGATGTGTATAAAGGGCAGTGGTGGTAGACAGCGCCACACTATGCACATGTGGTAGCACTGTATTTATCCTTAACTCATTGAACCGCCTACGCCGCAACACAACTGTCAACTATCAACTTTGCACTTGCTAAACAAATATAAAAAATGTTAAGATTTAAGATGAATGAACACTGATTGGAAGTGAGTAGCTATACAAATACCTATAAATTATATACTACAAGAAAGTGAAACGTCTGAGCGATATTATTGAACGCACGCCCTGGCCCGTAATGTATTTATCTAATGTTCTATATTATACATCAATGTACATAACTATACATAGAGGTTTTATGCATCGCGTAATTGAAGATATACTGGAAGCCACAAAAAAAAGAGTAAATGCACTTGATGCACCTGTGTCCACTGTTTCAAATAACAGCATTATATCCCATAATGCCGGATCACAAAAGCGAAATTTCATCTCTGCAATTGAACTTGCAAAACAGGAAGGAAAAATCCCGATCATCGCAGAGGTAAAACCCGCATCACCAAGTGCAACATTTCGAGAGATATTGCCGGATGATGCTGCTAAGATCGCAAAAGAGATGGAGCGAGGCGGAGCTGTTGCAATCTCTGTCCTGACCGAACCTGATTTTTTCAATGGGTCGATCGGGAACCTTAAAAGTGCACGGAATTCCATATCTATTCCTGTGCTTCGAAAGGATTTCATCATTGATGAGAAGCAGATGGATGAAGTGAATAGCGACCTTATACTCCTGATCGCAGGCGCACTCGGGGATAAACTTGAATCGTTTGTCCAACTTGCGAAGTCAAAAGGGTTTGAACCGCTTGTTGAAGTCCACAATGAGGATGAACTCAATAATGCATTAAAGACCACTGCAAAAGTGATTGGCATCAATAACCGGGATCTTGGTACACTTGAAGTTGACCTGCAGACCACTGTGCGTCTTGCACCAATTATCAGGGATTTCGATGAAAAGACTGGAACCGAACATGTAATCATAAGCGAGAGCGGCGTTCACAATGCAGGTGACATCAATCGTGTGATCTGTGCAGGCGCAGATGCGATCCTGATCGGAACCGCAATCATTAAAAGCAGTGATGTGTACACCAAAACAAAAGAAATGGTTGATGGTTCAATATGAAGAAACGATTATACAGATCAAAGAATGACTGCATAATCGCAGGAGTGTGCGGCGGTTTGGGTGAATATTTCGACATAGACCCGACATTTATCAGACTACTGTGGATATTGTTCATACTTACCGGCGGTAGTGGGATATTAGCATACTTCATTGCATGGTTAATAATCCCACAGCATCCATGATGTATAACGTATTATTTGGTACATCGATGATGATCGAACGTTAGCTTAAGTTTGAATTTGAGTTAAGTTTGAGTTTAAGTTAAGTTTGAGTTAAAGTCAAGATCGAGTTTACGATTAACATTAACATTACAATTAAGATAACAGGAGCATATAATGACCACACCCTTATACGGCAAATACGGCGGGCAGTTCGTGCCTGAAATACTTATGCCAGCCCTTACAGAACTTGAAGAGGGATATCAGCGCTACAAAGACGATCCGGAATTTCTCAAGGAACTTGATTATTACTTAAAGGATTTTGCAGGCAGGGAGACGCCACTTTATTTTGCAAAGAACCTGAGCAAGAAATACGGCACGCGCATATACCTCAAACGTGAGGATCTCCTGCACGGCGGCGCCCATAAATTGAATAACACCATTGGACAGGGGCTTCTTGCAAAATACATGGGAAAGACACGTATCGTTGCAGAGACCGGCGCAGGGCAGCATGGCACTGCAACTGCCATGACAGGTGCAAATATGGGGTTCGATACTGCAGTGTACATGGGTGCAAAGGATATGGAGCGGCAACTCATGAACGTGTACCGGATGAAACTCATGGGTGCGGAAGTGCATACTGTTGAATCCGGTTCAAAGACACTCAAAGATGCCATTAATGAAGCCCTTCGCGACTGGGTGACAAATGTTGAGAACACACACTACCTTATCGGTTCGGTTGTTGGTCCTCACCCATACCCCATGATAGTCCGCGATTTCCAGAGTGTGATCGGCACGGAGGTCAAAGAACAGATCATGGAGAAGGAGGGGCGATATCCCGACTCCATTGTAGCATGTACCGGCGGCGGCAGTAATGCTATGGGAATATTCCATCCATTCATAGAAGAAAAGGACGTAAAACTATTTGCAGTAGAAGCAGGTGGCAGCGGCATGACCACCACAGAACATGCGGCACTTCACTCTGCATCACTGTGTGTCGGCGAAGAAGGAGTCCTTCACGGCGCACACACCCGCATATTACAGGACAAATACGGGCAGATCCTTGAATCACATTCAATTTCCGCGGGATTGGATTATTCGGGGGTCGGTCCTGAACTTGCATATCTTGCCGATATTGGCAGGATCACACCCCGCCATGCCGATGATGATGAGGCTCTGGAAGCATTCCATAAACTGAGCCGCATGGAAGGAATTATCCCGGCACTTGAATCATCACATGCACTCGCTTATGTGATGAAAGCGGCAGAATCCGGAGAATTGGGAGATCTTGTAGTGATCAACCTATCAGGCAGGGGCGACAAGGATCTTGAAACCGTGATCAAACTCGAACAGGGAGGTCAATTATGAATATCCCTGACAAGTTTTCACAACTCCGAACACGCGGTGAAAGCGCCCTCATCGCATACGTATGTGCAGGAGACCCCACATCTGATACAACAGAAGGCATTGTGCAGGCACTCATCCATGGCGGTGCGGATATTGTTGAACTTGGTTTGCCATTCTCTGATCCGATCGCTGATGGACCGACTATCCAGGCGGCATCCGAGAGGGCACTTTTAGCAGGCATGAATCCGGATAAGTATTTTGAAACGGTTGCATCATTGGATGTGAACGTACCGCTTGTATGCATGACATACTACAACCTGATATTCAAGCGCGGCATCGATAAGTTTGTATTCGATTGTGCAAATGCCGGCATCAGCGGTATAATCGTACCTGACCTTCCTGTTGAGGAGTCCGGGGAACTTGCAGAGTGCTGCGCCGGTAATGATATCGATTTTATATTCCTTATCGCACCAACGACCACATGGGAAAGGATCAACATGATACTTGAACATGGCACGGGTTTCATGTATCTTGTATCCAGGGTGGGAGTTACGGGCGCACGCAATGACGTGGCAGAATCCACGAACAAACTGTTGGCACGTGTTGATACCGACATTCCAAAAGCCGTGGGATTTGGCATTTCAAATGGAAAGCAGGCAAAAGAGGTTGTGGAAGACGGTGCAGATGCTGTTATTGTAGGCTCTGCGTTTGTGGACATCATAGCATCCGGCAATGATGTGAACGCACGGCTTGAAGTGCTTGCAAAAGAGTTGAAAGACGGGATATTGGCAGCAAAGCGATAATGGAATGTAGTTGTTGAGGTAGTTTTGATGCCGAGTTAATACGCCGCAGGCGGCGCATTCCACACATTATGAATAAAATCGATATCGGTCGGATTGACCTGAATTATACAATATATATGTATATATATATATAAAATACTACGAAAAAATTCCAATCTTGTCGATCTAACTCGAACTGTAGAATTCTATAAATTATATACCGGAACAAAAACGGGCCCGCCGCGATTCGAACGCGAGTCAATGGGTGTCTTCATAACTGCAATGCAGTTATTTCGAAGCCCATTAGGATGTCCTGGCTACCCTACGAGCCCGCATGATACCTCTTGATAGAGATAAGATGTGTTAAAGTTTTCCACACAAAGTCAAACCGCAATGCTATTATTGATTGCTTTGTTCCTAATAAGCATGTCAAAGAAGGAAAAACAAACAGTAGTATTGTTCAATCCTATGCCTGTGAAA
This sequence comes from Methanosarcinaceae archaeon, assembly GCA_030594665.1. The sequence continues at coordinate 4,121 of JAUVET010000043.1, read as the reverse complement.
CACCAGGTGGCGATCATAAATAAAAAAACGACCTCACTTCAGGTTCCTCTTGTGAATGTTCCTCTTTCCCTTCTGGCTCTTGCAAGGATGGTCAGGGATGATTTTGATGTTCGTATCATCAATGCTGTGGTGGATACCAATTACGAAGAGCTTATTCTTGACGCGTGCAAGGATGCGCTTTGTTTTGCCGTAAGCAGCATGACCTGTTACCAGATACGTGATGGTATGAATGTGTCGGCTGCTGTTAAGGAGCGATATCCTGATTTGCCTGTTATCTGGGGCGGTTATCATCCATCAACCCAGCCTGAACAGACACTTCAGGATCCCGATATTGATATTGTTGTTATCGGACAGGGCGAGTTGACCTTTAAAGAAGTTATTGGGAAGCTTGTGGAAGGGCAATCTCTTGATGGTGTGCCCGGTGTCGCCTACACGGATGGGGGGCGCATAATTATAAATTCACCTCGTGGTTTTACAGATCTTAACGAATTTCCGGCAATTCCTTATGACATGATCGATGTGGAGGCGCACATCAAGGGCTACAAGTTCGGGGAACGGTGCCTTGATTATTATATCAGCCAGGGTTGTGCGGCAGGGTGCAGTTTTTGCTCGGAGCCTATTTTTTGCGGAAGGAAATGGATGGGTCTTGAGCCTGAAACTGTGGTTGCGGAACTCGAACATCTTGCAAAGACCTACAATATTGATACGTTCATGATAAGGGATAGTGATTTTTTCATCAATGTGGGTAAGCTTAAAGAATTGTGCAACCTCCTGATCGAGAAGGACCTCGGTCTTCGTTTGACGAGTGTCAATGGCCGGATGGAGCAACTTCACCGTATGGATGACGGGGTTTGGGCACTTGCACGAAAGGCAGGTGTGCGTGAGCTTTTCATTGGTGTGGAAAGCGGTTATCAGGAAGCGCTGGATGCGATGAACAAGGGTGCACATGTGAGTCAGGGCAAGATATGTGTGGAACAGTGCATTAAGCACGATATTGATGCACGCACTTCATTCATGGTGGGAATTCCGGGTCTTGATACGAAAAAGGAGATCAAGTTTACATTTGAGGCGATCCATGAGGCTATATCCGTTTATGGTGAACAGGGGAAACTTGATCAAATGGATGTGTTGTTCTCATTCTTCACTCCATACCCGAATACTCCGCTTTACAAGACGGCTGTTGAGTGTGGATTGTTACCTCTTGAAACCCTCGGGGATTGGGGCGACTTTGATCAGGTGGACTTCAAGGCGCCATGGATGCCACAGGAATATTACGATCTGGTCAAGAAGTTTCGGGACGGCATGCCATGGAACTCAGGATGTGATTTTGATGAGTGGTGTGAGTTCTATTCAGGGATAATGGATGAACTTGGTAAGGTGTCAGCTGTGCCCCATAGGTGACTTTCCAGCTGCGAGAGGGTGAGTTTGGTGTTTGGTTGTAGAATTTGTCACTTGAAAATTGGATCCATCGTAGAATATGATACAAGCGGCTTTATACTCTTATTTGAATTCGCAACAGTTTTGTAATTCGAATTTCAAATTAGAATAAATAATAAAGTTTATATATCAATCCGACATAGGTTATGTGGGGAACTGATGTAGTTATTCCAATATTATTGGATTTGACTGCACATTTCAAGATTAAAACAATACATACGTGTAGGTTTGCCATTAATTACAAGATAAAGGTGTAATCTTCACGCAACGAAATTAAGTAAATTGGGGAGTTGGATTCGAATATGTGTGTCATTGAAGAGTTAGGTTACTCCACACAAAATCGGGATCAATATTGTACAGAATGTGTGATATTCAACCGGATAGGCCAGTGTGCGTATCTTAAACAGTGTGAAGTGAAAATGAAAAGGCTGCGAATATCAATGTGATTAACATTGTCTACAGCAAATCGAACCTTAAAACAATAAATATCGGTGATGGATCATGTGTGTTCAAAAAAGGATTGGAATCATTCGAAAAATTCAGATAGACTCGGACAATGAAACAGCAGGCACCAACAAAATTGACACGTTTAAGCTTGATGGAAGAACATCATCATTTGCTGCATTTACAAATGCAGTATTTAACATGGATGGCAGTTCATATAGATCGCCTTATTTCCACATCAAAGATGACGGGGGATTTTCTTATGGGGATCATTCACACATGATGATGATCAGTATTTTGCGTTCAAATATTGGTCGTAATAACCAAAATTATAAAATAAAACCCATTGGGACGTCATGTTTTAAAGATGCATTAAAACTCATCTTTAACAACGCGCATATTTTTCAAATCGTAATCCGGCACCCACATTTTTCAACTTTTTGTATATTTTTCGACGGAGTTTCGCCTGTCGAGCAAAATCAAACCCTCTACTGATTGTGTTTTCACTGTGGAATGTTTTTTGGAATTAAAAAATGTAGGTATACTAATTATTGTACCAAAATTGGCATCAATTGAAGTAGAAAACTATATATATTTGTATACCAACTAATATCGAATGAGTTGGAATCTTCACACAGACAAAAGAAAAACTAAGAGTTACGTATCGCTCAAGAAAAATCGAAGAGTTGGGAATACTGTACGATCAACGTACATCTACCTCGGATCACTTGAACAAGCTGTGAAAATTATGAGTGATCTACAAATCAAATCACTAATTGACGAAAAAGAAGTAAGTTATAGTGGTGAAATCATTCTGGAAAAAATAGCAAACTCAGTCAACATGAGCAAAGTATTCGAAAAATATACTACAGATAAACGAGTTGCAGAAGTGTTAAAAAACATAGTAATCCTCAGGACTCTCTTTACAGATAGTAAGCGTAAATTGATCAATGTACGACTGGAGCACTCCATTCTTAAAGGTTCCACCGATCTAAGATACTTGGGAGAAGTATATCGCTTTATGGATAAAATATATGATGGCATAGGGGACCTTGTCTACGATATAACAAAAAATGCCGTCAAAAATTACTCCCTTGACCTAGAATATCTAATAATTGACGCAACTCGAATAAAAATCTGGAAAGATAAAGAAACCGGACTCGTCCGTTTTGGATACAGTAGTAAAAATGAGAGGAAGAACTTGCCTCAGGCAAATCTTATTCTTGGAGTAAACCGACAGCAAGTACCTCTTTTTGCGAATATTTATTCGGGCAACACTTCAGATGTTACGATGTTCCATGATTTTATAGATCGCATTACTACCAGATATAAAGAATTGTCCAAACATATCAAAGAGAAGTTTATTATTTTTGATCAGGGTAACGTGAATGAGAGTAACATTGAACATTTGAGAGCACTCAAAGAACAAGGGATTTACTTTGTTACCATGGTCAAAACGAATACCGCATCTCGAATCGTCAAAAAAGTTGACAAATCGTCTCTACCTTTGATATACTCCAAGGAAACATCGGAAAATGTGAAAACTGAGATATATGGTGAGATATTTGAGGAGGTGATTTATGATAAATTATCTAGAGTGTTAGTTTGTTACAATTCCGATCTTCGGGAACAGAAATGCACGACTCTGGATCGAAAAGTGGAAACGATAGAGCAAATGGTAAAGAATGGAATTAATCTGGATGACATAAAGGCAAAAATATCCAAGTACAGCCTGAAACAAGCCTTGAAACTTGATGAAAATGAGGGCAAACTAGCCCTTACCATAAATAATATAAATCTTGATAATAGAAAAAAACGATATGGATTCTTTGCTTTGTTCACAGAACATCCGGATTTGTCGGCGAAGACTATAATACAAATCTATAAAAGTCGAGGACTGGTGGAAGAAGGATTTCGAACATTGAAATCGGGTTTATCGATTGCTCCGGTGTTTCATAGTAAAGATATGCGTATAGAGACCCATATCGTTTTAGTGGTTCTATGCGATTTTCTCCTCGCGCTATTGCGGGCAATTCTTATGGAGAAAAATATAAACCATCCTTTTGAAGCACTGAAAGACATAATAAAATCTGGAAATGCGGTGGAGGGATTCTATAATCATGAAAATCTTGATAAAACACTTTATATCTGGAGGCCGATTAAACTTGAGAAAGAACTGGAGGAGATATTCAAAGCACTGAAGATCAAGAAACCAACTTTTGATATAGAAGAAGTTATAC